>NZ_JBHUVA010000029.1:0-71695 GCF_042670805.1 Micromonospora sp. NPDC057141
TCCGTGCCCCGCGCCGCAGCGCGCCGACCCGGTTCATATTGACACTTTTCGATACATGTGGGAGTCTGCCAGGCAGAGCCGCAGTGGGAGCCACCCAACCAGGCGCGGGAGCGGGCAACTCCCGGCCGTCCGGGCGTCGTCGTCCGACCTCTCCCTGGAGGGCTCCGTGTCCCATCTCGTCCGACCACGTCGCATCCCCCTCGTGGCGTGGCTGCTCGCCGTCGGCGCGGCCGCCGCGCTGCTGCTGACCACCGCCCTGGCCAACCCGGCCGCCGCCCACGGCTCCACCGTCGACCCCGCGTCCCGCAACTACGGCTGCTGGGCCCGCTGGGGCAACGACTTCCAGAACCCGGCCATGGCCACCGAGGACCCGATGTGCTGGCAGGCCTGGCAGTACAACAGTTCGGCCATGTGGAACTGGAACGGCCTCTACCGCGAGGGCGTCGCCGGCAACCACCAGGGCGCCATCCCCGACGGTCAGCTGTGCAGCGCCGGCCACACCGGCGACGGCCGCTACAACTCGCTCGACGCGCTCGGCGCGTGGAAGACCACCAACGTCGCCAACAGCTTCCAGGTCAAGCTCTGGGACCAGGCCAGCCACGGCGCCGACTACATCCGGGTGTACGTCACCAAGCAGGGCTTCAACGCCCTTACCAAGCCGCTGGCCTGGAGTGACCTGGAACTGGTCGGCCAGATCGGCAACACCCCGGCATCGCAGTGGCCGACCAAGGAGAGCCAGGGCGTGTCGATCCAGATCCCGGCGAACGCGCCGGGCCGCACCGGCCGGCACATCGTCTACACCATCTGGCAGGCCAGCCACTCGGACCAGTCCTACTACCTGTGCAGCGACGTGAACTTCGGCGGCACGACCACCCCGCCGACGACCGCGCCCCCGACGACGGCCCCGCCCACCACCCCGCCCGCGACCACTGCGCCGCCGACCACGCCGCCGGCCTCCGCCGGTTGCTCGGCCGTCTACAAGTCGACCGGGCAGTGGTCCGGCGGCTTCCAGGGCGAGGTCGAGGTGACCGCCGGCAGCAGCCCGATCCGGGGCTGGACGGTCACCTGGACGTGGCCTGGCGGCCAGCAGATCGCCTCGTCCTGGAGCGCCACGGTCACCACCAGCGGGTCGACCGTGACCGCCAGCAACGCCAGCTACAACGGCGTGCTGGCGGCCGGGGGTAAGGCCAGCTTCGGCTTCACCGGCTCGGGGGCGGCCAGCACCCCGACCCTGAGCTGCACCGCGACGGCCTGACCGACGGCCGGGCCGCCCCGTCTGGACTTTCTTGGGGCGGCCCGGCCCGCGACAGGTCCCGTCGGCGGTCAGACCCCCGCGTGCATGGTCTGCCAGGCGCCGTAGCCGCCGAGCAGGTCGGAGACATCGGTCCGGCCGGTGTTGCGCAGGAGGCTGGCTGCGACGGAGGAGCGGTAGCCGCCGGCGCAGTGCACGACGACGGGCTGGTCGGTGGGCACCTCGTCGAGGCGGCGGGTCAGTTCGGCGAGGGGGATGTGCAGGGAGCCGGTGATGGCGCCCTGTTCCCGCTCGCCGGCGTTGCGTACGTCGAGGACCACCGGTGGCTCGGCTCGCTCCAGCGCCTCGCGGAGTTCGGTGGCGGTGACCCGGCTGGCGTGGGTCATGTCGGTGACCATTTCCAGGAAGGCGCCCTCGGGCTCTCGCAGGTAGCCGAGGACCTGGTCGAAGCCGATGCGGGCGAGGCGTACGACGATCTCCTCCTCGCGGTCCTGTGGGGCGACGACGAGGACCTTACGGTTCGGGGCGACCACGCTGCCGGCGGTCTCGGCGAATCGGCCGTCGGCCGGGATGTTGATGGCTCCGGTGAGGTGTCCGGCGGCGTATTCCTGGGGGTCGCGGGCGTCGATCACTGCCGCGCCGTCGGCGCGGGCCTGGGTGAACTCGGCGGCGGTGAGTGGCCGTGCCGGCTTGTTGTGGTCGAACAGTTCGCGGGCCTTGCGGTTGAGTACGGCGTCGAAGGCGAAGTAGCCGGGCGCCGACGGCTGGCCGCCGGTGACGAGGGTGAGGAACTGCTCCTGGCTCATCGGGGCGCAGGCGTAGTTGGTACGCCGCTGGTCGCCGATGGTGGACTGTCGTTCGGTGGAGAGGTTCTTGCCGCAGGCGGAGCCGGCGCCGTGGGCGGGGAAGACGCGTACCTCGTCGGGGAGGCTCATCAGTTTGCGTTGCACGCTGTCGTAGAGCATGGTGCCGAGTTCTTCGGCGGTGACGCCGAGGGAGGCGAGTAGGTCGGGGCGGCCGACGTCGCCGATGAACAGGGCGTCGCCGGTGAGGACGCCGTGCGGTACGGGGTCGTCGGCGTGCTCGTAGACCAGGATGCTGATCGACTCCGGGGTGTGGCCCGGGGTTTCCATGATTTCCAGGGTGACGTCGCCGAGGCTGATGCGGTCGCCGTCGGTGAGCTTGCGGATCGGGTATTCGGCTTCGGCGCGGTGGCCGTAGCCGATCCAGGCGCCGGTGGCGGCAGCGACTTCGAGGTGGCCGGCGAGGAAGTCGGCGTGGAAGTGGGTGTTGATGACGCCCTCGATGGTCAGGCCGTGGGCCCGTGCGTCGGTGAGGTACTCGTCGATGTCGCGGCGGGGGTCGACCAGCACGGCCCGGCCGGTGCTCTCGTCGGCGATCAGGTAGGACGCCTGGGACAGGCAGTCGAGGTAGTACTGCGTGAACAACATGGGCCGGTCTCCTCTGCGGTGATGGTCGGCGATACACCGACTGTAGCGCATACCCCCCGGGGTATATTCCCGGGCCGAAGGTCCCGTTCTCCGGGGGCTGAGGCCAGGGCCGGGCATTGGCGGAATGGGTACCCCCCGGGGTATGTTGGGACCGGCGGTGCGGGGCCCGCATGGTGACGGCTGGCGCGGGTAAGCCGTGGTCGTGCCCAACCGGGGCGCGATCTGTCGACATCATACCCCTGGGGGTATGAATGGGAGGAGTGTGGCTATGGCGATCGACGTGTCCGTCATCGCGACCTCGTCGCTGGGCGACCGCAGCTACCTGGCCTCGGACGGCCGGGCGGCGATCGTCGTCGACCCGCAACGGGACATCGACCGCGTCATGTACCTCGCCGGGGCGAAGGGGGTGCGGATCACCCACGTGGTCGAGACCCACCTCCACAACGACTACGTCTCCGGCGGCCTGGAACTGGCCCGCCTGACCGGCGCGCACTACCTGGTCGCCGCCGCCGACGACGTCCGGTTCGACCGGATTCCGGTCGCCGACGGCGACACGGTGGAGGTCTCCGACGCGCTGCGGCTGCGGACGGTGGCCACGCCGGGCCACACCTTCCACCACCTGTCGTACGTCCTCGACGCGGCCACGGACGGCGGGTGGCAGCCGGTCGGCGTCTTCACCGGCGGTTCCCTGCTGTTCGGCACCACCGGCCGCACCGACCTGCTCGGCCAGCGGCACGCCCACGAACTCGCCCACCGCCAGCACGCCTCGGCCCGGCGGCTGGCCGACCTGCTCCCCGACGGGACGCAGGTGTGGCCCACCCACGGCTTCGGCAGCTTCTGCTCGGCCAGCCAGGCCGACGCGCCGGACTCCACGATCGGCCGCGAACGGCGGGCCAACCCCGTGCTGCGGCTCGCCGCCGCCGACTTCGTCACCGAGACCCTCGCCGGGCTGGACGCCCACCCGGCGTACTACGCCCACATGGGCGTGGCCAACGCCGCCGGGCCCGCGCCGGTCGACCTCACCCCGGTGGCCCGCGCCGACGCCGCCGAGCTGCGCGACCGGCTCGCTGCCGGACAGTGGGTGGTCGACCTGCGACACCGCAAGGCGTACGCCGAATCGCACCTGGCGGGCACGGTCGGCCTCGGCCTCGACGGGCCGATGTCCACCTGGCTGGGCTGGCTGATCGACTGGGGCGCCCCGCTCACCCTGCTCGCCGAGACACCGGAGCAGATCGCCGATGCCCAACGGGAGCTGGCGCGCATCGGCATCGACCGGCCCGCCGCCCAGGCCACGGGCGTGCCCGAGCGGTGGGCGACCCGGCCGGAGCAGCTACGGCAGCTGCCCATGGCCGACTTTCCCGCGCTCGCCGCCGCCCGCGCCGGACGACCGCCGGCCGGCCTGCCCGCGCCGGACGTCGTCCTCGACGTCCGGATGACCAACGAGTGGACCGCCGGCCACCTCGACGGCGCGGTGCACATCCCCCTGCCCGACCTGCCCGACCGCCTCGCCGACGTGCCCGCCGGCACGGTGTGGGTGCACTGCGGCTCCGGCTACCGCGCCACCGTCGCCGCGGCCCTGCTGGCCAACGCCGGCCGGCAGGTCGTCGTCATCGACGACCTGTTCGAGCGGGCCGAGACCCGACCAACCGAGACCGACAACAGGAACGAGGAGAGATGAGCACTTCGGAAACCGCCCGCCCGACCGCGCCCGACGCCGCCCACACCGCCACGCTCGACGCCGCCGGCCTGCGCGAGCTGCTCGACTCCGGCCGCGCGCCCCGCCTGCTCGACGTGCGCACCCCGGCCGAGTTCGAGACCTCGCACATCCCGGGCGCCTACAACGTCCCGCTCGACCTGCTGCGGGAGCACCGCGAGGAGCTGCGCAGCCACCTCGACGAGGACGTGGTGCTGATCTGCCGCTCCGGTGCCCGCGCCACCCAGGCGGGGCAGACCCTCGCCGGGGTCGGGCTGCCCCACCTCAAGGTCCTCGACGGCGGGATGCTGGCCTGGCAGGCCGCGCACGCGCCGGTCCGGCAGGGCGTCCCGCGCTGGGACCTGGAACGGCAGGTCCGCCTCGTCGCCGGCTCGATCGTCCTGGTCGCCGTCCTGGGCTCGGTGGTCGTGCCCGGCCTCAAGTGGGTCGCCGCCGCACTCGGCGCGGGCCTCACCTTCGCGGCCGTCACCAACACCTGCGCGATGGGCATGCTGCTGGGCAAGCTGCCCTACAACCGGGGCGCGAGCTGCGACCTGGACACCATCGTCGGCCAGCTCCGCGAGGGCTCGACCGCCGGGCGGCGGTCGTGACCGGCAACCTGGTCCTGACCGTCGGGCTGGCCGTCCTCATCGGGGTCAGCCTCGGACTGCTCGGCGGCGGCGGCTCCATCCTCGCCGTGCCGCTGCTGGTCTACGTCGCCGACCTGCCCGCGAAGGAGGCAATCGCCACCTCGCTGCTCGTCGTCGGCGCCACCAGCGCCGTCGGCGTCCTGCCCCACGCCCGGGCGCACCGGGTGCGCTGGCGCACCGGCCTGGTCTTCGGCCTCGCCGGCATGACCGGCGCGTACGCCGGAGGCCGCCTCGCCGCGTTCATCCCGGCCGCCGTCCTGCTCACCGGGTTCGCCCTGATGATGCTCGCCACCGCGGTCGCCATGCTCCGTGGCCGGCGCGGCAGCGTTGGCAAACCGGTGCCGCACGAGCTTCCCGTGCTGCGGGTGATCCTCGACGGCGTGGTGGTCGGGCTGGTCACCGGCCTGGTGGGGGCGGGCGGCGGGTTCCTGGTGGTGCCCGCGCTGGCGCTGCTCGGCGGCCTGCCGATGCCGGTGGCCGTCGGCACCTCGCTGGTGGTCATCGCGATGAAGTCGTTCGCCGGCCTGGCTGGATACCTGTCCAGCGTCAGCATCGACTGGGGCCTCGCCGCCGCCGTGACCGCCGCCGCCGTGGCTGGCAGCCTCGCCGGCGGCCGGCTCGCCGGGCGCATCCCCGAGGACGTGCTGCGCAAGGCGTTCGGCTGGTTCGTGGTGGTGATGGGCGTCTTCGTCCTGGCCCAGCAGCTGCCCGCCGGGCTGCGGACCAACCCGGCGCTGTGGATCGGCCTCGGCATCGCCGTCGCCGTGGCGGTCACCGCCACCGCCACCCGGGGCCGCCGGGCCGCCTCCGCGAAAGGGTCGACGCCGGCCGACGCCGAGGTGGCGCACGTCGGCCCGCCGTCCTGATGTGATGGCGGGCCGCGCCGCGCGTGGCCCCGCCCGGCCGGGTGCGGGGACGGGGCCGCGGGCAGCGGAGCCGTAACGCCAGGGTGGTTTGATGGGCGGATGGCGCACCCGGTGATCCTCTCGATCGACGACGACCCGGCGGTCTCCCGGGCGGTCGCCCGCGACTTCCGCCGCCGCTACGGCGACCGGTACCGGGTGGTGCGCGCCGGCTCCGGCCCGGAGGCCCTCGACGCGCTGCGCGAGATCAAGCTGCGCGGCGAGCAGGTGGCGGTGCTGGTCGCCGACTACCGGATGCCCGAGATGAACGGCATCGAGTTCCTCGAGGCCGCCATGGACCTCTTCCCCGCCGCGCGCCGGGTGCTGCTGACCGCGTACGCGGACACCGGCGCGGCCATCGACGCGATCAACCTGGTCGACCTCGACCACTACCTGCTCAAGCCGTGGCACCCGCCGGAGGAGAAGCTCTACCCGGTCGTCGACGCGCTGCTGGAGGCGTGGTCGGCCAGCCCGGAGGCAGCCACCACGGAGATCAGGGTCGTCGGGCACCGCTGGTCCGCCCCGTCCTTCGCGGTGCGCGACTTCCTGGCCCGCAACCTGGTGCCGTACCGGTGGCTGCTGGCCGACGAACCCGAGGGCGGGCGGCTGCTCGCGGCGGCCGGCGCGACCGCCACCGACGTGCCGCTGGTCGTCACCGCCGACGGCAAGGCCCTGGTGGCGCCCACGGAGACCGAGCTGGCCGGCCTGGTCGGCCTCAACGTCGTCCCGGCGGCGGACTTCTACGACCTGGTGGTCGTCGGCGGCGGGCCGGCCGGGCTCGGGGCGGCCGTCTACGGGGCGTCCGAGGGGCTGCGCACGGTCCTGGTGGAGCGGCGGGCCACCGGCGGGCAGGCCGGGCAGAGCAGCCGGATCGAGAACTACCTGGGCTTCCCCGACGGCGTGTCCGGGGCGCAGCTCACCGACCGGGCCCGCCGGCAGGCGCTGAAGTTCGGCGCCGAGCTGCTGAGCACCCGGGAGGTCGTCGGGCTGGAGGAGGCCGGCTCGGCGCGGCTGCTGCGCTTCGACGACGGCTCCACCCTCGCCGCGCACGCGGTCGTGCTGGCGACCGGCGTGTCGTACCGGATGCTCGACGCCCCTGGCCTGGCCGACCTCACCGGCCGGGGCGTCTTCTACGGCTCGGCCGCCACCGAGGCGCCGAGCTGCGTCGACCAGGACGTCTACATCGTCGGCGGGGCGAACTCGGCGGGCCAGGCGGCCGTCTACTTCTCCCGGTACGCCGCCCGGGTGCACGTGCTGATCCGGGGCACGGACCTCACGGCGTCGATGTCGAGCTACCTGATCGAGCAGCTCGACCGCATCGACCGGATCACCGTGCACCCGCACACGGAGGTGGTGGCGGGCGCGGGCGAGGAGCACCTGCAACGGCTGACGCTGCGCGACACCCGCACCGGCGAGCGGCGGGACGTCGACGCGTCGTGGCTGTTCGTGTTCATCGGCGCGGAGCCGCGTACCGAATGGTTGGAGGGCGTCGTGGTCCGCGACGGGCAGGGGTACGTCGTCACCGGGCCGGACCTGGTGGCCGGGGGACGCCGGCCGTCCGGCTGGTCGCTGCCCCGCGACCCCTACCACCTGGAGTCCAGCCTGCCGGGGGTGTTCGCGGCCGGCGACGTGCGGGCGGCGTCGGTCAAGCGGGTCGCCTCCGCTGTCGGCGAGGGCGCGATGGCGGTGTCGCTGGTGCACCGCTACCTGGAGGCGCAGTGAGCGGCCTGAGCCCCGCCGAGGTGCGGACGCTGTTCCTGTTCGAGTCGCTCGGCGACGAGCAGGTGGCCTGGCTGGCCGAGCACGGCCGGGTCGAGCGCCGCGCCGCCGGGGCCGCCGTCTACGTCGAGGGCGAGCCGGCGGGCTGCTTCTTCGTGCTGCTCGCCGGCGAGGTGCGGCTGTGCCGGACGATCCACGGCGAGGAGGTGGAGATCGTCCGCACGGCGCAGCGCGGGGTGTACGGCGGGGCCACCCAGGCGTACCTGGACGACCAGGAGGGCTACCGCAACGGGATGTGGGCGGTCACCGACGCGGAGTTCTTCGTGCTGCCCGCGGAGACGTTCGCCCACGCCGTGCGGTCCTGGTTCCCGATGGCGATGCACCTGCTGGAGGGGCTGTTCATCGGCATGCGGGACACCCAGACGGTCGTCGGGGAGCGGGAGCGGCTGGTGGCCCTGGGCTCCCTGTCGGCGGGCCTGACCCACGAGCTGAACAACCCGGCGAGCGCGGCCGTGCGGGCCGCGTCCGCGTTGCGGGACCGGGTCGCCGGGATGCGGCACAAGCTGGCGATGATCGCCGACGGCCGGCTCGACGGGCGGCGGCTGCACGCCCTCGTGGCGTTGCAGGAGGAGGCGGTCGAGCGGGCGGCGAAGGCGTGCGCGCTGTCGCCCCTGGCCACCAGCGACGCCGAGGACGAGCTGACCGACTGGCTGGACGACCAGGGGGTCGCCGCCGGGTGGGAGCTGGCCCCGACGCTGGTCGCCGGCGGGCTGGACGTCGCCTGGCTGGACCGGGTCCGCGCGGAGCTCGGGGCCGACGACCTGGAACCGGCGGTGCGGTGGCTGACCTACACCGTGGACACCGAGCTGCTCATGCGGGAGATCGCCGACGCGGCCACCCGGGTCTCCAGGCTGGTCGGCGCGGCCAAGCAGTACTCGCAGCTCGACCGGGCCCCGTACCAGGTGGTGGACGTGCACGAGCTGCTCGACGCGACGCTGGTGATGTTCAAGGGGAAGCTCCCGGTCGGGGTCCGGGTGGTCCGGGAGTACGACCCGGGGCTGCCCCCGGTCCCCGCGTATGCCGCCGAGCTGAACCAGGTGTGGACCAACCTGATCGACAACGCGCTCGCCGCGATGGGCGGCGAGGGCACGCTGACCGTCCGCACTGGCCGGGTCGACGACCTGCTGACCGTCGAGGTGGCCGACACCGGCCCCGGTATCCCGGCGGCGGTGCGCCCGCGCATCTTCGAGCCGTTCTTCACCACGAAACCGGTCGGCGAGGGGACCGGCCTGGGGCTGGACATCTCGTACCGGATCGTGGTCAACAAGCACCACGGGGACATCCGGGTGACGAGCGAGCCCGGTCACACGGTGTTCCGCGTGCTGCTGCCGATCACGCCGGCCCCCGGCGTCGCCCCGGAGGCCGCCCTGCGGCCGTGACGCGGCCGTGACGCGGTAGCGTGCCGGCCAACATCAGGTGACAGGACGTAGTCTCCGCTCGCCGGCTGCCGGCACCTCCTCGGCTTCCTTTGCTCTGCACCCGCATGCGCAACGCTTTACGCAGCGCGACCGACCGTCGGTCGCCGCGTCATTCGCCTTCTCGCTCGCGTGCAGCTCAGCCGGGGTGCTGCGTCCGTGGGTGCAGAGCAAAGGAAGCGCGAGATGTCGTGTGGGGTCGGAGGAGGGATACCCGGAGTCAGATTGTGGGAGCGCCCCAAAGCGGGCTCGCGGTCACTGCGGAGCGTGTGCAACGGAGGCCCGCGCGTCGCGGGGCTCTGCGGGGCCGCCACCCGTGCCGGTGCCAGGGCCGGCCTCACCACGGTGGCCGTGGCCAGGGCGGTCGTGCGGTGGGCGGTCATCCGTTCCGCGGCGACCCGCAGGGCCAGCGGCCGGCCGCCGCAGCGCCGGACCAGGTCGTACGCGGACTCGGGGTCGGCGTCGACCCGGTCACCGATCAGCCCGCGTAGCAGCTCGACGCCCGCCTCGGCGCTGAGCGGGCCCAGCTCCAGCCGCCGTGCGCCGTGCCGCACGACGAGCTCGGCCAGCCCGTCCCGGCTGGTCACCAGGACGAGGCAGCCGGGCGAGCCGGGCAGCAGGGGGCGCACCTGCTCGACGGCGCTCGCGTTGTCGAGCAGCACCAGCATCCGGCGACCGGCCATCCGGGTGCGGTAGCGGGCGGCCAGGGCGGCCGGGGTGGCGGGCAGGTCGGCGGTGGCGACGCCGAGGGCGTTGAGGAAGGCCGCGAGCACCTCGGCCGGTGCCGGCGGCTGCCCGGGGCTCTCGCCGCGCAGGTCCGCGTAGAGCTGGCCGCCGGGGAAGTGGCCGGCGACCCGGTGCGCCCAGTGCACGGCCAGCGCGCTCTTGCCGATCCCGGTCGAGCCGGTGAGCAGTACGGTCATCATCGCCGCGCGGGTGGCGCCCTCGGCGAGCAGGCCGTCGAGCGCGGCGCGGACCGGGCCGCGCCCGGTGAACGGCAGCACGTCCGGGGGCAGCTCGCGGGGCACGGGAGCGGCGTCGGCCGGTGCCCACGGGGCGTGCGGCGGGGGGCCGGCCGGGCCGTCGTCGTGTGACTGCCAGTGGTTGGCCTGGCGCCACAACGTGGCGAACTCGTCGACGTCGCCGCCGAGCACCCGGACGACCTCGCCCACCACCTCCCACCGGGCCAGGCGGGGGCGAACGAAGGCCGCGTGGATCGACGTCGGATTGATGCCCCGTGGCCGCCGCTCGGCGCGGGTCAGCTGCTGCAACCGGCGCATGCTCGGCTGGCCGGCGGCGAAATGCAGGGCGTGTAGTCGGTCGTAGAAGTCGGCAAGGGGACCCGCTGGTACGAGGGGGCGGGTGAGCCGGCCCATTGGCGTTCTCCCCACATCTTGGCGCTGGTTCGGAGGGAACCTCCGAGCTCCACTACTGTCCGATGTCGACTCGTTGCGGTCAGTCAGGTCGCGGACACACTGTCAGCGACAGAGTTGACGGCTCCGGGTGCTTCCGCAGCCGTTTCCTGGCCCCGCATGCTGTGCCGGGCGTTTAGACAAGCGCCAATGTATTTTGTGGGAGGAGAACGAATGCACTTTCCGGACATCCGGCGGGTGGCCACGGTCGCCGCGTCCGCCGCGCTCGTCGCGGCGACGGTCCTGGTGGGCACCGGGCCCGCGCAGGCCGCCCCCGCCAGCGGGGCGTCGGTCAGCACGGTGGCGGCGACCACCTCCACCGCTGCGGCCCGCAGCGGGCTGACCTCCGCCGAGCAGGCGAGCGACTACTGGACCGAGGAGCGGATGCGCACCGCGATCTCGGCGGACGTGCTGGTCAAGAAGGCGGGGGCCGTGGCCGGCAAGGGCCTTGGCCCGACCGGTGCGGCCCGCTCCGTGCCGCCCGCCGCGCCCACCGTGGCGACCGCGGCCAGCCGCGCCAAAGCGTCGGCCGACGGTGACATGAGCGCCAACGTCGCCGCGTCCACCACCGTCGGCAAGGTCTTCTTCTACAACCCGGCGGACGGGAGGAACTACGTCTGCTCGGCCGGTGCCGTGAACAGCACCTCCAAGCTGCTCGTCATGAGCGCCGGGCACTGCGTGCACGGCGGCAGGGGCGGCCAGTGGATGCAGAACTGGGTCTTCGTCCCGCTCTACAACTACGGCGCGGAGCCGTACGGTCGGTGGTCGGCCAAGTACCTGACCGCGTTCAACGCCTGGATCAACGACAGCAACCTCGACCGGGACGTCTCGTACATCACCGTGTACCCGAACGCGTCGGGCCAGCGGCTGGTCAACGTGGTCGGCGGCAACGGGCTCTCGGTCAACTACAGCTACACCCAGGCCGTCACCATTCTGGCCTACCCGGCGGCGCCGCCGTACGACGGCGGGTGGCAGCAGTACTGCCAGGGCACGACGTACCGGCCCGGCAGCGAGAACAAGATCGCCCTCAACTGCGGCTTCACGGGCGGCTCCAGCGGCTCGGTCTGGTTGCGCCTCTACAACGACGTGTACGGCTACGTCAACGGCATCATGAGCACGTTGAACAGCGCCGGGGTGAACAAGAGTTCGTACTTCGACACCGCGGTCATGGACGCCTACAACTCGGTCGCGGCCCGCGTCTGAGTCATCCGATCGGGTGGTGCCCGCCCCCGGCCGGGATCCGACGGATCCGGTCGGGGGCGGCGCGCGTCCAAGCGGTGTGGTCGACCGGTCGCCGGGACGTCGGGTCCCAGGCCCGTGCCGTCGACCGGGCCGGCGGAGAGGAGCGCGAGATGAGGCAGGGCTGGGGTGCGGCGGTGGCGGTGGCCGTCGCCGTGGTCGTGGTCGCCGTCGTGGTGGCCGGGGTGGCTGCCCGCCGGTCCGGGCCGGGGGAGCAACCGGCGGCACCGCCGGCCTCCGTGGGTGACACCGGTGCGTCCAGCACGCGGCTGCCGTCCCCGGACGACTCCTACTGGGACCCGGGCCGGATGGGCAGCGCGGAGCCGGCCCCGATGCCCTCCGACTGACGGGACGGGCCGGCACCCCACGGGCGTGGGGCGCCGGGGGAGCGACCGGTCAGGTGGTCGACTCCGCCGCCGTCCGGAGCGCGGCGAGCCAGCCGGTCAGGGACGAGGTGAGGGCGGCGCGCATGCCGTCCGGGTCCGCCGCGACGGGCGGGCCGTCCCACGACTCGGTGGTGCGTACGGCGACCCCGGCCGGGGTCTGCGCGAAGGTCCACACGTGGACGCCGTCGATGCCGTGGGCGGGGCCGCCCCAGGCGATGCGGCGCAGGGGCTCGACCTCCCCGATGGTGGACACGATCGACAGCCCGTGGGTCCGCCAGGCGAAGGAGCTGCCGACGGCGACCGGCCCGGACAGTCGGGCCTCGTCGATGTCGTGCTGCCAGGTCGGCCAGGCGTCGATGGCGGTGTGCAGCCGCCACACGGTGTCGAGGGGGGCGTCGACGACGGTCGAGAGGTCGACGACGACTGCGGCTCCGCGGTTGATGTCCATCGTGATCACTTCCAGAGGGAGAGGGCGACGGCGGCGGTGGCGACGGGGACGAGCAGCCAGGGCTCGGCGAGCACGAGCAGGGCGGTGAGGATCAGGGAGACGTACAGCAGGGCCTTGGCGGCCCGGCGCCGGCGGCGGCGGGCGAGCTTCCTCGCGGTGGCCGGCTGGTCGGCCGGCGGCGCGGTGGCCACGGTCGGCTGGTCGGTGACGGGTCCGTTGCTCATCTCGACTCCTCGATAGAGTGGTTGATTGCTCACTGATGGGTCGGCGAAAGGCGCGGCGGCCGGTGCTCCGCCGCGCCCGTCAGTGGCGCAGGCCCGCCGACAGCGTCCGGGCCCACGGGGCGTCCAGCGTGTCGGCGCCCATGGTCACCACCACGTTGCACATCGCGCCCTTGGCGAAGAAGTCCTGCACCTGCGCCTCCGTGCCGCCGGAGACGCTGCGGGCGTATTCCACCAGGCGGGCGTAGCCCCGTTGCACGGCCCGGCGGATCTCCGGCACCGACACCGCCGCGCACTGGGCGTGCATCTGCACCAGCAGCAGGTCCTGATCGCGGATGAGCAGGGCGTAGGTGCCCCCCATGGCGGACAGCACCGCCTCCGGCGAACTGTCCCCGGCTGTCGCCGCGCCCTCGCTCAGACTCTCCCGGAACCGCTCGAAGCTGCGCTCGACCACCGCGGCGAACAGCGACTCCTTGTCCGGAAAGAGCCGGTACAGGTACGCCTGGGAGATGCCGGCGCGCTTGGCGACCTCCATCGTCGTGGTGCCGAAGTAGCCCCGGGCGGCGAACGCCCCGATGGCGGTGGAGAGCACGTCCTCGCGCCGTTCGTCGGCGGTGGAGAGCGTCCGGGCTCGCATGGTCGGTGGCATGTGAGTAGTCAACCACACTCTCGGGTGGCTGGCAAGGGGCGACGTCGGGAAGCCGGCATGCGCCCGTGGCGTGGCCCCCGAAGCGCTGCGGAGCGTGACGAGGGGCGGCCCGGCCGTACGCCCGGCCGGAGTCACCGCCGGGCGGGATTCCCAGCGCTCGGGGTGCGGATACTGCGGATTTCCGACGCCGGCTGTCCGATCGCGGGCAGCCACTCGGGCTCATCGAGGATTACCATCAGTGGTGTTGCTGGTCACGGGCCGGTTCAACGGCCGTCGACCTCCGAGGAGGTGCGCGATGCCGACGAGGTTCGCCCCTGGCCAGTCGTCGAGCCTCCCGAGGGCGAGGCTGATCACCTCGCTGGACGCGCGGCCCCGGTCCCCCGCCCTGGTCGTCGCGCCCGCCGGAGCCGGCAAGACCACCCTGCTCGCCCAGTACGCGGCCACCTCGGCCCGGCCGGTGGGCTGGCTGCGGGCCGCCACCCGCCGGCACCCGATGGTGGTCGTCGGCGAGGCCGAGCGGCTGACCGGCACCGCCCACACCCTGGTCCGGGCCGGCACCCTGCTGCTGGCCGGGCACACCGGGGAAGCGGTGCGCGCCCTGGACCGGGCCGCCCTCACCGACACCGCCCCCACCGGCAGCGCCTCCACCGCCGCCGGCCTGCCGGCTGCTGCGCGCCGCCGTCGCCCTGGCCGGCGGGGACCGGGAGGCCGCCGCCGCGGTGACCGCCGCCGGGCTCGACGCCGACCGGGCCGGCCTGCCCTGGCTGGCCCGGCTCGCCCGCGCCGTGCCCGCGCTCGGCGGCGCCGAAGCCGACCTCAAGGAGGCCGCCGCCGTCGTCGAGGAGTGCGACCGGCTGGGGGACCGCTGGGGCGCGCTGCTCGCGGCCGGCTGCGCCGCCCTGGCCCGTTCCCTGCACGGCGGCCCCGAGGTGGAGGAGGCCGTCCGGCTGCTCGACCACGCCCGGCAGGTCGACGCCCGATCCGGATGATCATCCGGCTCAGCAGCACCACCGTCAGGTACGGCGGGTTCTCCCGCACCCGGTCGTCGCGCAGCGGCACCAACTCGTCCCGGGCGGTCGCCAACCGCATCACCCCGTCGCGGTGCACCGTGCCGGCGTCGTCGACGTAGCCGCGCGGCAGCTCCAACGGGAACTCCGTGCGCAGCGTCTCGCGGCGCGGGGCGACGGCGGGCGGCTCGCCCGGCTCAGTCTGGGCGGAGGCCTGCCCGGGGCCGGGCGGCGGGACCAGGGGGACGTGCGGCGCATGGGGTTACTCGACCTCCATCGCCTCGTACGTCACCACGAGCTTCTCGGTGAGCACGCTGGTGTCGCCGGCCTTGAGCGAGCTGATCTCCAGGCTCTTTGCCCACGCGTTCGTCAGCTTGTAGCGCTTGATCGGGAAGCCCTCGTAGTCGAAGACGATGATCGCCCCGCCCTTGCGGGCGTCGCCCATCTTTCCGAAGCGGCAGTCCTTGATCCACCGCTCGAAGCTGTTGTCCGCCGTCAGACCCCGGGTCAGCGTGACCTCGCCGGCCTTCGGCGCGCCGGGCGCCTTGCGTACGACGAACTTGCCGTCGGCGGTGTTCGACTTGTACGCGATGACGTCCTGCTCCATCTTGAGGCCGGTGACCTCGGTGATCTGGCGGATGATGATGCTGTCCACCTCCAGCCCGAACGAGTGGCCGACGGCGGAGTCGAAATCGGGGAGCGGCACGACTGCCTCCTGACGCTGCGGGGACTACTCGTTGACCAGGCTGGTGCCGCCGGACATCTGCGCCAGCTGGAAGATCACGAACTCGGCGGGCTTCACCGGGGCCACGCCGATCTGGCAGACCACCTGGCCGGCGTCGATGCTCTCGGCGGGGTTGGTCTCCTGGTCGCACTTGACGAAGAACGCGTCGTCGGGGGTGAGCCCGAACAGCGCGCCCCGCCGCCACTCGTTGACCAGGAACGCGCTGATCGTGCGGCGCACCCGCGCCCAGAGCATGTGGTGGTCACCGACTCGAACGTCTCGACCACCTGACCGCCGCGCCTGACCACCAGGTTGAACCGGTCCTCGCCCGCGCCCTCCGGCGGGTCGGCGACCTCGACGCTGATGTCGTCGGGGGTGCCCTCGGGCAGGGCACGGGCCACCACCCGGTAGATGCCGAGGATCGCCGTCGGCTCCGGGGCTGCCGGCAGCGCCTCGCCGCTGGCCCGGGGCGTCGGAGTCACCCGCCGGTCGGGTCGGTGGGGGCGCGGCCGGGCGCGCCGGAGCGCGTTGCGCCCCCTGCTCCTCGGCCGGTGCCTTCACGCTGCACCTCCCGGGCCGGGATGATGCCACTCAGTTCACCGTGGAAATGAGCGTCTGCTACTCCGGGTCACTGGTCACTAACCATGCGGTCTACCGGAAGGGCCACAAAAGTTGCCCGATGGGGCAGCGACGCGATCCCACGGCGGCAAAGGACTCGGCCACTTCCGGTCGACTCGACTACGCTGTAGTCATGAGTAGTCCGCGTTCCGTCCGGTTCGACGAGGGAGTGCTCGCGCGGCTGGACCGCTACGTGCGGGACCACCCGGGCACCTCGTCGTCAGCCGTGGCGAACATGTTCATCGACGAGTCGCTGCGCTCCTACGAGCATCCGGGCGTCGTGTTCCGGGCCGGGCCGACGGGCCGGCGGGCCGCACTGGCGGGAGGCCCGGACGTGTGGGAGATCGTCGCCGCGCTGCACGCCGTACAGGACGAGGCGCCCCAGCTCGAGGGGGATGAGCTGACCGTCGAACTGGTGGCCGTGACCGGGCTGAGTGCCGCACAGGTCGGGACCGCGCTGCGCTACTACGCCGCCTACCCAGAGGAGGTCGACGAGCGCGTCACGAGCAACCACGAGGCGGCGAGGCGCGAGGAAGAACTCTGGTCGGCCCAGCAGCGCATCCTCCGGCGGCCTCCCGCATGAGGGGTCTCCTGCTCGACGAGATGTATCCGCCGGCGCTGGCGCAGAAGCTCTGCGCGCAGGGGCACGACGTGGTGGCGGCGCTCGACGTAGAGGTCGGCCTCGCGTCACGGTCGGACGACGACGTGCTCGCCTGGGCCGCCCGCAACGACCGCTGCGTGGTCACCGAGAACGTACGCGACTTCGCCCGGCTCGCACCGATTGTCCCGCACGCAGGCATCGTCTTCGTCTCGGCGCAACGCTTCCCGCGTACCGGTCGAGGGCTGGCGCTCCTCGGGGACACCCTCGACCAGGTCCTCGCCGCCGGCCACCTACCCCCGGAGGGCGGCGTGACCTGGCTCAGCGCATCCTCGTGAGACACCGGCACCGAACTGCCCGGCGACCTACTCGGCGGGCTCCTCTTCCTCCTCGGGCGTCTCCTGCCGCTGCACGTACGTCTGCGCCGACTCGTCCTCCTCCGGCAGCTCCTCGCGCTGCACCGCCGGGTGGTCGTGCCCCTCGTGCCCGACGGCCCGCTGCACACCAGCGGCAGCGGCCGAGGCGGGAGCCGGAGCGGCGACGGCAGGGCCGGACATCAGCCGGTCGGCGTTGGCGACCGCCTCGCGTTCGAACCGGTCGGACGGGTCGCTGACCTTCACCCCGCCGCCGTGGTCGGTGCCGTCGACCGGGCCGCTGCGCTGCTGCACCACGTGGGTCAGCTCGTGGGCGAGCATGTGCTGCCCGGCCGGTGACGCCGGGTCGTAGCTGTCGCGCTGGAAGACGATGCTCGACCCGACGGTGTACGCCTGCGCGTTGACCGACCGCGCCGACTCGTGCGCCGCCCCGTCGGTGTGCACGCGGACGTCGCCGAATTCCTGCCCGCCGAAGCGGGCCTCCATGTCGGTGCGCACCTCGGGTGCGAGCGGCGTGCCACCGCCGGAGTTGACGACGCCGTGCACGGGGGAGCGCTCCGGCTCCAGCAGCTCCCCGACGGCCTGGTTGCCGACGGCCCGTTGCAGCCCGAGCAGCCCCGACGCGCCGAGCACGTCGGGTCGGCCGGCGTGCGCGGCGGCGTACGTGAGGTGGTCGGTGTCGCGCTCGGGACCGGACGGCCGGTCACCGGCGGGGCGTACGGCCGCCTCGGAGTCGAACTCGCGGTGTCCGCGCATGGGTTACCCCCTGTGGACGGGTGCACCTCGACCGTGCCCCGGAAGGCCGCCGCCCGGCAGCGTGGGAGGGCCGGACGTGCGGGCAGCTCCCACTGCCCGAAGGGGAAGTCAGCCGGCCAGCCGGAGGTAGGGGCCGAACTCGCTCCACAGGGTGAGCCGGCCCAGCTTGCGGTACTCCCGCCCGACCGCCCCGACCAGCTCCGCCATCCCACCGGCCGTCCCGCCCCGGCGGCGAGGTAGCCAGCGGTGACCGCCGCCGAGCGGATGTGCCCGCCGGCCAGCTCGAACGCCTCCGCGAGGAAGCCCAGGTCCACGTCGTCGGCGCGGGGCACCCGGTCGCCGAGGCAACGGTCCCACAGCGCCCGCCGGGCCGCCTCGTCGGGCACCGGGAAGTCGACCACCACGTCGAGCCGCCGGGTGAACGCCTCGTCGAGGTTGGCCCGCAGGTTCGTCGCGAGCACCGCCAGCCCGTCGAACGTCTCCATCCGTTGCAGCAGGTAGGCGCTCTCGATGTTGGCGTACCGGTCGTGGGCGTCGCGCACCTCCGAGCGCTTGCCGAAGATCGCGTCGGCCTCGTCGAAGAGGAGCACCCCGTTGACCCCGGCCGCCTCGCCGAAGATCGCCTGGAGGGCGCGGGTCAGGTCGCCCTCGTCGATCGTGCCCCCCTCCGGCGGCGGGACGGTCTTGTCCACACTGGCTGTCGGCCTGGAGGCTGGCCACCGCCGTGGCGATGTCGGCATCGACGGCCGTCAGCGCGAGCCTGGGGTCGTAGAGGCCAGGGTCGTAGGCGCCGTCATCGGTGCCGCCGAACGTGGCCAGGCCGAACCGGGCGTCGGGCTGCTGGGACCGGACGCTCCCGCAGGGCGACGAGGGGCGGCTGGAGCTGGTGGTGGACGGCACGACGGTGCTGACGGTGGCGCTGAACAACTTCCGCGACCTCGACTACCACATGGTCTCCCCGATCGAGGTCCGCGCCGGCCGGGTGATCAGCCTCCGGTCGACCTGCCGCAAGGCGGGGACCACGCTCGACGGCGCGGGGGGCGGTGGCGGCAACTGTCGGGACTACGCCCTGCTCAACGGCTATACCCGCAGCGGGAGCACCCCGGCGGCCTGATCGACGTCCGGGGCGGGTGGCCGGGTTCGGCCCGGGTTCCAGCCGCGTCGGCTAGCGTCGCGGCATGGAGCACATGCTGGTCACCGGGGGTGCGGGGTTCGTCGGCGCCAACTTCGTCCGCCGGGCGCTGGCCGCCCGGCCGGGCCTGCGGCTGACCGTCCTCGACGCGCTCACCTACGCCGGGAACCGGGGCAGCCTCGCCGAGGTGGCCGACCGGATCACCTTCGTCCACGGCGACGTCCGCGACGGCGACCTGGTCGACGCCCTGGTCCGGGACTGCGACACGGTGGTCCACTTCGCCGCCGAGTCCCACGTGGACAACTCGTTGCAGGACCCGACCCCGTTCCTGCGCACCAACGTCGAGGGCACGTTCGTGCTGCTGGAGGCGGTCCGCCGGCACGACCGGCGGCTGCACCACGTGTCCACCGACGAGGTGTTCGGCAGCCTGCCGCTGCACGGCGGCGGGGCGTTCACCGAACAGAGCCGGTACGACCCGTCCAGCCCGTACTCGGCGACCAAGGCGGCCTCGGACCTGCTGGTCCGGGCGTGGGCCCGGTCGTTCGGGCTGCGGGCGACGCTGTCGAACTGCGCGAACAACTACGGGCCGTACCAGAACGTGGAGAAGTTCCTGCCCCGGCAGATCACCAACGTGCTCCGCGGGCAGCGGCCCAGGCTCTACGGCTCCGGTGTGAACGTGCGGGAGTGGACCCACGTCGACGACCACAACGACGCCGTCCTGCTGATCCTCGACGCGGGGGTTGCCGGGGAGACGTACCTGATCGGCTCCGGGGCGCAGTGGAGCAACCGGGCCCTGCTGGAGCTGACCCTGACGCTGCTCGGCCGGCCCGCCGCCGACTTCGACCAGGTGCCGGACCGCCCCGGCCACGACCTGCGGTACGCCTGTGACAGCTCCCGGATCCGCCGGGAGCTCGGCTGGCGGCCCCGGCACCCGGACCTGGCCGACGGGCTGGTCGCCACCATCGACTGGTACCGCGACAACGAGTGGTGGTGGGGGCCGCAGAAGGCCGCCACGGAGGCCCGCTACGCCGCCATCGGGCGGTAGCACCCCGTCGTGCGTCGGTGGCGCACGGGCCAGGCGCACCTCTCTCGTATCTGCTACGGTACGACGTACGCTAGCTTTGTCACCCCCTCGGCGGGCGCACGCCGCCCGCCCGGTCAGCTGAGGAGGCACGGTGCGACTCGGGCGGTTCGCGGTCGTCTTCGAGCCGGGCGACCCGCCCCGGACCGGCACGGTCAGCTTCTACGACCCCGCCGGGCACGCGTTGCCCGGGGAGTTCGACGCGCTGGGGGAGTGCGGCGAGCTGGACCTCGCCCTCCCCCTCGACGGTCCCGTGGCCGCGTGGACGGTGCCCGTCTGCGCCGTTCCGGTCGGCGACGCGGTCCGGCAGCTCGTCGCGCCGCGCGACGCCGACGACCTCGCCCCCGCCGCCGCGTTCTGGTCGGCGGTGGCGGTCACCGGCCTGCACCTCGCCGCCCGGGGGCGGATCCTGCCCGGCGTCTCCCCGCAGGGCTGGGACGCCTGGCGGGTGGGCCCCTTCGACGTCGCCGACGTGGAACGCATCCGGGCCCTCGCGGCGGCGATGCTGCCCGAGGCCCGGGCGATACCGGTCGACTCCGGCGCAAAGCAGCTCGCGCTGCCCGAGCCGGAGGGGTTGATCCGCGCCTTCCTCGACGCGGTGGCCGACACCCTGCCGCGCATCCCCGCCGCGACGTGGCTGACCGGAGACGTCCGGTTCACCGGCCTGGAGCCCGAGCCGGTGGACGACCTGCGCGACTGGGCGCGGGAGGTCTCCGCCGGCGTCGACACCGGCCTGCGGGTGGCGCTGCGGCTGGAGGGCCGGGGCGACTTCGACACCACGCCGCTCGTCGCGGTCGTGCGGATGCGCAGCCTCGCCAACCCGACGCTGGTCAGCGACGCGGCGGCCCTGTGGGAGGGCGACGAGCACGGCCTCGGCGAGCGGGCCACCTTCGAGGCGATGCTCGCCGTGCGCCGCGCCGCCGCCGGGTGGCAGCCGCTGGAGCGGCTCCTCGACTCCGCCGCGCCGGTCGAGCTGGAGCTGCCCGACGAGGACCTCGTCGACCTGCTCGGCGGCGCCGAGGCGCGGCTCGCCGCCGCCGGCATCGACATCGAGTGGCCGCCCGAGCTCTCCCGCGAGCTGAACGCCCGGGTGCTGGTCAGCTCCCCGCCGGAGCAGCCCGCCGAGGTGGCCGAGTTCTTCCGCTCCGCCGCGCCGATGCCGCTGAGCTGGCAGCTCACTCTGGCCGGCGACGCGCTGACCGGCGCCGAGATGGACCTGGTGGCGAAGTCCCGGCCGATCGTGCGGCTGCGGGACCAGTGGGTGGCGGTCGAGCCGGAGCTGGCCCGCAAGGCCCGCGAGCGGCAGCTCAAGCCGCGCAAGGCGTACGACGCCCTGGCCGCGACGCTGATCGGCGACACCGAGGTCGAGGGCGAGCAGGTCGAGGTAGTCGCCGACGGCTGGCTGGGCGCGCTGCGCGAGCGCATCGCCGAGCCCGACGGCGGCCCCGAGCCGCTGGAGCCGCCGGCCGCGCTCGACGGCACGCTGCGCGAATACCAGCAGCGCGGCCTGCGCTGGCTGGAGCGGATGACCTCCCTCGGCTTCGGTGGCTGCCTCGCCGACGACATGGGCCTCGGCAAGACCGTCACCGTCATCTCGCTGCACCTGCGCCGCCAGGCGGATCCGGCGACCGCCGGGGCCACCCTGGTCATCTGCCCCGCGTCGGTGCTCGGCAACTGGGAGCGGGAGATCCGGCGGTTCGCCCCCGGCACCGCCGTCCGCCGGTTCCACGGCACCGCCCGGTCCCTCGACGGGCTGACCGGAGGATTCGTGCTGACCAGCTACGGCACCATGCGCGTCGACGCCGGCAGCCTCGCCGGGCACGAGTGGGGCATGGTGGTCGCCGACGAAGCGCAGTACGTCAAGAACCGGCTCAGCGGCACCGCGAAGGCTCTGCGGGCGATCCCCGCCCGGGCCCGGGTCACCCTCACCGGCACACCGGTGGAGAACAACCTCTCCGAGCTGTGGGCGATCCTCGACTGGACCACCCCCGGCCTGCTCGACAAGGTCGGGGCGTTTCGGTCCGCCTGGGCCCGGCCGATCGAGGTGGACCGCGACGGCACCGCCGTGGAGCGGCTGTCCCGGCTGGTCCGTCCCTTCCTCATGCGGCGGCGCAAGTCCGACCCCGGCATCGCCCCCGAACTGCCGCCGAAGACCGTCACCGACCACCTCGTGTCGCTCACCGGTGAGCAGGCGACGCTCTACCAGCGGGTGGTCGCCGACGTGCTGGCCGAGATCCGCGCCAGCACCACCAACATCGCCCGCCGGGGCCTGGTGCTCAAGCTGCTGGTCGGCCTCAAGCAGGTCTGCAACCATCCCGCGCACTACCTGAAGGAGCCGCACGGCAGGCTCACCGGCCGGTCGGAGAAGCTGCAACTCCTCGACGACCTGCTGGAGACCATCCTCGCCGAGGACGGCGGCGCGCTGGTCTTCACCCAGTACGTCCAGATGGCCCGGCTGCTCGAGCGGCACCTGGCCGAGCGGGGCGTGCCGGCGCAACTGCTGCACGGCGGCACGCCCGTGCCGCAGCGCGAGGAGATGGTGCGCCGGTTCCAGGCCGGCGAGGTGCCGGTGTTCCTGCTCTCGCTCAAGGCGGCCGGCACCGGCCTCAACCTGACCCGGGCCGACCACGTCGTCCACTACGACCGGTGGTGGAACCCGGCCGTGGAGGAGCAGGCCACCGATCGCGCGTACCGGATCGGGCAGACCAGGCCGGTGCAGGTGCACCGGCTGATCGCCCAGGGCACCCTGGAGGACCGGATCGCCGCCCTGCTGGAGTCCAAGCGGGAGCTGGCCGACGCGGTGCTCACCGGCGGCGAGACCGCCCTGACCGAACTGTCCGACGCCGAGCTGCTCCGGCTCGTGCGGCTGCGCCACGAGGGATGAGGGGCCGCGACGTGGACTTCGACTTCGAGTTCGACGAGGCCGACGACGAGCTTGGGCCCGACGACGACACGGAGCTGTCCGCCGACGAACGGCGGGCGCGCAGCTTCCCCAGGTTCGGCCCCGGCAAGCGGATCGGCAAGAAGTTCGCCGACAGCTGGTGGGGCAACGCCTGGATCGAGTCGATGGAGCGCACCGCCCTCGACCCGGAGCAGCTCAAGAAGGGCCGCCGGTACGCCTTCGCCGGGCAGGTCGGGTCGATCACCGTCAGCCCCGGCCGGATCTCCGCCGCGGTGCACGACGGCGACCAGTACACCCCGCACGACACGGTCGTGCGCATCGGCACCCTCTCCGAGGCCGGGTGGGACCGGCTGCTCGACCGGGTCGCCGCGAGGGCCGGGCACATCGCCGCCCTGCTCGACCGGGACATGCCGCACGACCTGGTGCAGACCGCCGACGACGCCGGGGTGCGCCTGCTGCCCGGCTACGGCGACCTCGAGCCGGAGTGCGACTGCCCGTCCTGGGACCACCCGTGCCGGCACGCCGCCGCGCTGGCGTACCAGGCGGCGTGGCTGCTCGACCGGGGCCCGTTCGTGCTGCTGCTGATGCGCGGCCGAGGCGAGGCGGAGCTGATGGAGGACCTGCGCCGGCGCAACGCCCGCCGGTCCATCGCCGCCGACGCCGCCGACGACCTGGCCGGCACCCCGGCCGAGGAGGCGTACGCCGCGCCGCCCGTCGGGCTGCCCGACCCGCCCCGGCCGGTGACCGGCGAGCCCCTCGCCCTCGCCCCGCTGCTCGCCGGGCACGAGGCGCCCGGCATCGACGCCGAGGCGCTGGGGGTGCTCGCCGCCGACGCGGCGTACCGGGCCCGGCACCTGCTCGCGGGCGTGGCGTCACCGGCGTCGTCGCGCCCGGGCGCGACCGGGGAGGGGCCGCTCGCCCCCGAACCCGGCGCCTGGTCCGACGCGGTGCGGCTGGCCGCCCGGATGCCCCGCTCCTCGGCGGCGAAGCGGCTCGGCGAGGCCAGCGGCCGGGCTGCGGAGCTGCCCCGGGCCATCCGGGCCTGGGAGTACGCCGGCGCGGCCGGCGTGGACGTCGTCGACGCGGTGTTCAGCCCGCCGAGGGAGCTGGTCGCCGGGGCCACGGACGCGCTGCGCGAGGCGGGCGAGGGCGACGGGGCCGCGCCCGAGGTGAAGAACTGGCGCAACCGGTGGACGATCGGCGGCGACGTGCAGGTGCGCTACGGCCGCGACGGGCGCTGGTATCCGTTCCGCAGGCGTTCGGGGCAGTGGTGGCCGGCGGGGCCGCCCAGCCCCGACCCGGCGGACGCGCTGCTCGACCTTGGCGAAGGGCCGCTCTCGAGGACTGGTCGTGGCGGTCGAAGCTGATGAGCGTTTCTCGGCTCGACAATGACATTGGGGTGGCAGGCAGGCCCGCGCCGCCGTACCGGGGACATGCCCTTTGGCTCCTAGGGAGCTGCCCCGTCTATGCTCCCGCGCCCCGCGCGTGCGCGTGCCGGTAGCACGAACGGGGCAGCTCCGTAGGAAACCACAGGAGAGCGGGCCGACCCTGCTGAGGACACCCTGTGGAAGGCCCGTCCCGTCGCGCTGGTCCCCGCGGCCGACGTCGGTGATGACGGAGAACCTGTCCAGGTGCGTACCCGCGTTCGACCTTGGGCAACGGCGCCTGGGGCGCATGCCCGGCCTGCCGGCGGCCGGTTCGCCGCTCGCCCCGTACGAGGTACGGTATGCGCCGCTAGGATGGCGGCACTATGTCGAACGCGCGCAAGGGCAAGGTCGATCCCGCCCGCAGCCTGGCCATCCTCTGGCGCACCCGGGAGCCGGCGAGCCGCAGCGCGGGGCCGGGGCTCAGCGTCGACCGGATCGTCCGGGCGGCGATCGCGATCGCCGACGCGGAGGGGATCGACGCGCTGACCATGCGCCGGGTCAGCGAGGCGCTGGGCGCCGGGACCATGTCGGTCTACACGTACGTGCCCGGCAAGGCCGAGCTGCTCGACGTCATGGTCGACACGCTCTACGGCGAGATGAGCCGCCCGGCCGACGTGCCTGGTGGCTGGCGGGCCCGGCTGGAGCAGATCGCCCGGGAGAACCTGACGCTCTACCGCGCCCACCCGTGGCTGCTGCGCGCCGAGACGACCCGGCCGGTCCTCGGCCCGAACCTGCTCGCCAAGTACGACTACGAGCTCGGCGCGGTGGCCGACATCGGGCTCGACGACGTCGAGATGGATGCGGTGCTCACCCTGGTCCTCGGCCACGTCAGGAGCGCGGCGCGGGCCGAGCTGGACGTGGTGAACCTGGAGCGCGAGACCGGCATGACCGACGGCCAGTGGTGGCAGTCGCACGCGCCCTGGCTGGAGCGGTTCATGCAGTCGGGCAGCTATCCGACGGCCGCCCGGGTCGGCACCGCGGCCGGCGAGGCGCACGGCGCGGCGTACGGGCCGGAGTACGCGTTCGAGTTCGGCCTGCAACGGGTGCTCGACGGCATCTCGGTGGTGGTCGCCGAGCGCCACGGCACTTGAACCGGGCGAGCCCGGGCGGGAAGCTGTACGCATCCACGCACGCCGATACATGGAGGTTCGGATGCGCCGCTTCCCCCTGCTCGCCCTCCTGCTCGCCGTACCCCTGCTCGCGCCACCGGCGGCAGCCCACGCCGCCCCCGCCCCCGCCCCCGTCGCGCCGCCCGCCGCCCCCGCCCCGGTCGACGCCGGCACGGCGCCGGCCGGCACCGCGTGGACCGTGGACCCGGCCACCGGCCGGACCACCGTCGCCGCCGACGACACGGTCGGCGAGAGCCAACTGGCCGCGCTGCGCGCCCGGCTGGCCGGAACCGGAGCCGTGGTCCGCCGCGAGCCGGGCCGGCTCAGCACCCTCATCGCCGGCGGACAGGCCGTCTACGCCGCCGGCGGCGGCGGCGGGCGCTGCTCGCTCGGGGCCAACGTGCGCAGCGGCAGCACCTACTACTTCGTCACCGCCGGCCACTGCACGTCGATCGCCGCCACCTGGTACGCCAACAGCGCCGGCACCAGCCTGCTCGGCTCCCGCGCCGGCACCAGCTTCCCCGGCAACGACTACGGCATCGTCCGCTACGCCTCCACCACGATCGCCCACCCCAGCGCCGTCCACACCTACCCCGGCACGGTGACCGTCACCGGCACCGCCGCGCCCGTCGTCGGCATGGCCGTCTGCCGCAGCGGCTCCACCACCGGCGTGCGGTGTGGCTCCATCACCGCGCTCAACGCCACCGTCAACTACGCCGAGGGCTCGGTCACCGGGCTGATCCGCACCAACATCTGCGCCGAGCCCGGCGACAGCGGCGGCCCGCTCTACGTCGCCGCCACCGGCAGGATCGTCGGCATCCTCTCCGGCGGCAGCGGCAACTGCACCACCGGCGGCACCACCTACTACCAGCCGATCAACGAGATCCTCGGCGCGTACGGGGTGACGATCCCGTGAGCCGGCGGGCCGGGCGGCCGCACGCGGCGAAGTACGGGTTGCCCGGCCGCCGCGCCCGTCGCCGCTCACCGATGCTGCCCCATGCCCGCAGTCTGCGCCCGCCCCCGGGCCACCGGCCGTCCCGGTCGTCCGCCCTGGTGGGGGAGGGTCTGCGCGGCCGGTTCAGCGCCCCCGCAGCACGCGCAGCGCGCCGGCCCAGGCGACCACCTGGTCGAGCATCTCGCCGACCGCCTTCGCCTGCGCCGGGGCCGGCCGGAACTCGGTGAAGTCGACGAAGTCCGTCACCAGGGAGAGCGACACCTGCGACCGGACGTCGGCGACCTCGACCTGGGAGAGGACCAGCCGCAGGTGCTCGGCCGCCCGGGTGCCCCCGTGCACCCCGTAGCTGACCAACCCGGCCGCCTTGTTCCGCCACTCCCGGTACAGGAAGTCGATCGCGTCCTTGAGCACCCCGGGCATGGAGTGGTTGTACTCCGGGGTGACGAAGACGTACGCGTCGAAGGCGGCGATCCGGGCGGCCCACCGGCGCACCGCCGGGTCACCGGACGGGGCCATCGACGGCGGCAGCGGCGTGTTCAGGTGCGGCAGGCCGTGATCGGCGAGGTCCACCAGCTCGGCGGTCGCGTCGCCGCGCTGGGCGGCGATGTCCCGTACCCAGGTGGCGACCGCCTCCGCCTTGCGGCCCGGCCGGGTGCTGCCGACGACGACACCGATTCTGATCATGTGTTTCCTCTCGGGTGGGGCACCGAGCCGGTGCGGCTTCAGCGGGGCGCGGTCGCGTTCACGTGGGCACGGCCAGGTCCCGGGCCAGCGCCACCGCGCCGTGCAGCGAGGAGAGCCCGCCCAGGGCGGCGGCCCGCACGGCGGGCGCCGGCCGGCCCGGCCGGGCGAGCCGGATCACCTCCCGGCCGACCAGGTCGACGAAGCCGGGCAGCCCGGCGGCGAAGCCGCCGCCCAGCACCGCCACCGCCGGGTCGAGCAGCTCGCCCAGGCTGACCACGGCCGCCGCGAGGGCCGTACCCGCCGGCCGGACCGCGTCGTGGGCCCACGGCCGGTCCCGCTCCAGCCCGTCGCGCAGCTCGGCGAAGCCCACCTCGCCGCCCCGGGCCGCGCCGGCCCGGCGCAGCGTGGCCGGCCCGGAGGCGACCGCCTGGAGACAGCCGTGCCGACCGCAGTCGCACCGGGGCCCGTCGACGTCGACGACCAGGTGGCCGACCTCGGGGGAGCCCCGGCCCGGCACCGGCAGCAGCCGGCCGCCGAGCACCACGCCACCGCCCACGCCGGTGCCGACCCCGAGATAGACGACGTCCTGCGCGCCCACGTGCCGGGCCTCGGCGAGCGCCGCCAGGTCACCGTCGTCGGCCCAGGCGGTGCGGCTGCCCGGGAAGAGCCGGCGCAGCGTCTCGTCGAAGGGCAGCCCCGCCCAGCTCGGCCGGCCCGGCCACACGACCACCCGGCCGGTCGGTCCGGTGGTGCCGGGCATCGCCACCCCGACCGCCGCGAACCGCAGCCCGGACTCCGCGCGCAGCGCGTCGACCGCGTCGGCCAGTGCCGCCACGTCGGCCTCGACGCCGCCCCCGGGCCACGTCAGAACCCGCTCGTACGCCCGGACGCCCGCTCGTGTCGCGACCCGTGCGACGTGGACCTCCTCGGCGCGCGCGACCTCCTGGAGGTCCGCCACGATCTCCTCGGCGCGCAGCGCGACCTTGGTGCCGCCGATGTCGACGCCGAGGACGCCGACGCCGCCGTCACGGCTGCCGCTGCTGCCTTCGTTGCCGCCGCTGCCCCTGGGCACCGGTGCTCAGCCCTGGAGCACGTGCAGCGCCGCGAGCGCGGCGGCCGCCACCCCGAACGCGATCGGCATCACCGTCACCGAGAACGGGTCCCGGGCGCGCACGTGGTAGACGGCGGCGCCGATCATCAGCGGGACGAGGCCGACCGCCGCCGCGATCCCGGCCGGCGGCCAGAACAGCCCGACGAGCAGGCCGACGACCGCCGCCAGCTCCAGCACCCCGATGATCCGGGTGAGGCCGGCGGAGACGCCGAGGTGGTCCATCCGCTCGCGGGTCTTGCGCTCGCCGACGAGCTTCTGCACGGCCGTGGCCATGAACACGGCGGCCAGGATGATGCTGAGGGTGATGGTGGGAGTCCGCACGGAAACATCCTTAGTGGAGGGGATGACGGGTCGCCGGCGACCCTACCGGGCGGCCCGGTCCCGGCGGGCGTGTCGGGCGGGCTCGTCCCGGCTGCCTCAGCCGACCGTGGCGACCAGGGCGCGGGCGGCCAGCCGGTAGCCGAGCGGGCCGAGCCCGACGATGACCCCGCTGGCCAGCGGGGCGAGCACCGAGTCGTGTCGGAAGCTCTCCCGGGCCCACACGTTGGACAGGTGGACCTCCACCCACGGCCGGGGATAGTTGGCCAGCGCGTCGCGCAGGCTCCAACCCGCGATCATCAACGCCCCCGGGTTCACGATCGCGCCCACCGTGTCGTAGTGCTCCTGCACCGTACGCACCAGGGCGCCCTCGCAGTCGTGCTGCACGGCCACCACGTTCCAGCCCCGCGCGGCGACCTCCTCGCCGACCGCCCGCTCGATGTCGGCCAGCGTGTCGGTGCCGTAGATCTCCGGCTGGCGTCGACCGAGGATGCCCAGGTTCGGGCCGTTCAGCAGGAGCACGTCGGACACAGCTCACCTCGCGTGGGGCGACCCGGCGGGGCCGGCGACAGATTCCCCGCAGTCTTACTACGCGCCCGCCGACCACGGGCCGGCCACCGCCGCCCGACCGGTGAACTAAGGGGTGGGTAGGGGCCCGCTAGGGGAAGTGAGCAGGCTGCCGGGTCGGTTAGCGTCCACCGCGAGCCGATGACGTGCCAGCTGGAGACCGCTGCGTCCAGCCGCCGCGGGACGGCCGAGGAACCGCTGGTCCTCCTGGATTGGGAAGTGGGAAGTCATGAGTGGTCAGCCGTCGACGGTGCCGGAGTTCCCCGAGTGGCCGCAGTTCGGTGACGAGGAACGAGCCGGCCTGATCCGCGCCCTCGAACAGGGCCAGTGGTGGCGGATGGGCGGGAGCGAGGTCGACACCTTCGAGGCGGAGTTCGGTGCGTACCACGGCACCCCGCACGCCCTCGCCGTCACCAACGGCACCCACGCCCTGGAGGTCGCCCTCGAGGTGCTCGGCGTCGGACCCGGCACCGAGGTCATCGTCCCGGCCTTCACCTTCATCTCGTCGTCGCTCGCGGCGCAGCGCCTCGGCGCGGTCGCCGTGCCGGTCGACGTCGACCTCGACACCTACTGCGTCGACCCGGCCGCCGTCGCCGCCGCCGTCACCGACCGCACCAAGGTGATCATGCCCGTGCACATGGCCGGGCAGTTCGCCGACATGGACGCGCTCGACAAGATCGGCGCCGATGCCGGGGTGGCGGTGCTCCAGGACGCCGCGCACGCCCACGGCGCGCAGTGGCAGGGCCGGAAGGTCGGCGAGCTCGGCTCGATCGCCGCGTTCAGCTTCCAGAACGGCAAGCTGATGACCGCCGGCGAGGGCGGCGCGGTGCTCTTCCCCGACGAGGAGACCCGCGAACGGGCCTTCCTCGTGCACAGCTGCGGCCGGCCGCGCACCGACCGCGACTACCTGCACCGCACCACCGGCTCCAACTACCGGATGGGCGAGTTCACCGCCGCCGTGCTGCGCGCCCAGCTCGCCCGCCTCGCCGGCCAGATCGACGTACGCGAACAGCGCTGGCCGCTGCTGGCCGGCCTGCTCGCCGAGATCCCCGGCGTCGTCCCGCAGACCATCGACCCGCGCACCGACCGCAACCCGCACTACATGGCCATGTTCCGCGTCCCCGGGATCACCCCGGAGCGCCGCCGCGCCGTGGTCGACGCGCTCATCGCCCGGGGCGTGCCGGCGTTCGTGGCGTTCCGTGCCCTCTACCGGTGCGAGGGGTTCTGGGCCGCCGGCGCTCCCGACGAGACCGTCGAGCAGATCGCCGCCCGCTGCCCCAACGTCGAGCAGATCCACGCCGACTGCATCTGGCTGCACCACCGCACCCTGCTCGGCACGGAGCAGCAGATGCACGACATCGCCGCCGTGCTGGCCGACGTCCTCGCCGGATGACGGCCCCGCCGCCGGCCGCCGCGTCGTCCGGCCGCCCGGCCGAAGCCGCACCGCCCGGCCGCCCGATCAGGGTCGCCGTGGTCGGCCTCGGCTGGGCCGGGCGGGAGATCTGGCTGCCCCGGCTCGCCGCGCACCCGGCCTTCGAGGTGACGGCCCTGGTCGACCCGCAGCCGGCCGTCCGGGACTCCGCCCGCGACACCCACGCGGTGCCCTTCGCGTACGCCGACGTCGACGACCTGCCCGCCGGCGCGGCGGACCTGGTGGTGGTGGCCGTGCCCAACCACCTGCACGCCGCCGTCGCCGCCCGGCTGCTGCGCCGGGGCGTACCCGTGTTCCTGGAGAAGCCCGTCTGCCTCAGCTCCGCCGAGGCGGCGCTGCTGGCCGACGCGGAGCGCGCCGGCGGCGCGGTGCTGCTGGCCGGCAGCGCCGCCCGGTGGCGCGCCGACGTGCGGGCCCTCGCCGACGCCGCAGCCGAACTCGGCCCGATCCGGCACGTCGACGTGGCGTGGGTCCGCGCCCGGGGGGTGCCCGACGCGGGCGGCTGGTTCACCCGCCGCGACCTCTCCGGCGGCGGCGCGCTCGTCGACCTCGGCTGGCACCTGCTCGACACGGTGCTGCCGCTGCTCGGCCCGGCGGCCCGGATCACCCACGCCGTCGGCAGCGTCTCCGCCGACTTCGTCAACGACGCCGCCGCGCACGCCGCCTGGCGGGACCCCTCCGGAACGGTCGGCGCGTCGCGGGGTGGTGGCTCGGCCGGCCGGTCGCGGGGCGACGATTCGGCCGGCGCGTCGTGCGGGGATGTCGAGGACACCGCCCGGGGGTTCCTGCTCACCGCCGACGGCGCGTCCGTTGCCGTGCACGTCTGCTGGGCGTCGCACGAGGCGCTGGACCGCACCACCATCACCGTGCAGGGCGTCGCCGGCACGGCCACCCTGCGCTGCACGTTCGGGTTCAGCCCCAACCGGGAGCCGACGCCGGTGCTCACCCGCACCCGCGACGGCGAGACCGTCCGGCTGCCGCTGCCCGCCGAGCCGATCGGCGCCGAGTACGACCGGCAGCTCGACGCCCTGCCCGGCCTGCTCGCCGCCCCGGCCAGCCGGGGCGCGGCCGTCGCCGAGGCACACCGGACCATCGGCATCATCGAACGGATCTACCGCACCGCCCGGCCCACCGAGCCGGAGCGGGAGCACGCGCTGGCGGGCCAACGCGACCGGTGAGAACCACCGGCGACCTCACTCGCTCCGGGGAGCAGCCATGACCCATCCACCGTCCACCGTCGACGTCACCCTCCCGCCACCGCCCGCCCGGGGCCCGATCCGCGCGGTCGTGTTCGACCTCGACGGCGTCGTGGTCGACAGCTCGGCCGTCATGCGCGAGGCGTTCAGCATCGCGTACGCCGAGGTGGTGGGCGACGGGCCCGCGCCGTTCGAGGAGTACAACCGGCACATGGGCCGGTACTTCCCGGACATCATGCGGCTGATGGGGCTGCCGCTGGAGATGGAGGAGCCGTTCGTCCGGGAGAGCTACCGGATGGCGCACCTGGTGCCGCTTTTCCCCGGCGTAGGGGAAACCCTGGCGGAGCTGCACGACCGGGGCGTCCGGATGGCCATCGCCACCGGCAAGAGCGGCCCCCGGGCCCGCTCGCTGCTCGACACGCTCGGCGTGCTGGGCCTGTTCGACCAGGTGATCGGCTCCGACGAGGTGGTCCGCCCGAAGCCCGCCCCGGACATCGTCCTTGCGGCCCTCGGCCACCTCGACGTGCCGCCGGAGCAGGCCATGATGGTCGGCGACGCGATCATCGACCTGCTCAGCGGCCGGGACGCCGGCGTCACCACGGTCGCCACCACCTGGCACGGCGGGGACATCGCCGCCCTGCTGGCCGCCGGCCCCGACGTGGTCGCCCACTCGCCGGGCGACCTGCTGGCGTACTGCCCGGCGGCCCTGGTCCCCTGACCCGCGCGCCCTAGCTGGGCCCCAGGGCGGTCGGGCGCGGTCGGCATGCCGGCGACATAGCGGTATCGAGTCGGCCTGGACCCCGCGATGTCGCCGACATGGCGGGCGACCGCCGGACCGGACCCCGCCGGGCCGGCGGCGTGGCGTTCGGCGGGCGTGGCGGTCGGTCAGGGGAGCCGGTACACGGACACGTGGGAGCGCGAGTCGGCGGTGAACTCGCCGCCGGCCCAGTCCGCGTGCCGCGACTCCAGCTCGAAGCCGGCCAACTGCGCCATCAGGTCGAGTTCCGTCGGCTGCGGTACAGCCTCGCCTCGGTGCCCTCGCCGAACTGGAAGTGGTGCGACACGACGTGTTGGCGCAGCACGTCGTAGGTGTCCAGGCCGAGGTAGCCGGGCTCGCAGTGCCAGACCGTGGCCTGTCGACCCGGCGGAAGCTGGCGCAGCTCGGGCACCCACAGCTCGATCACGAACCGGCCGCCCGGGTCGAGGTGGCGGGCCGCGTTGCGGAAGCAGGCGACCTGCTCGGCCTGGGTGAGCAGGTTGGCGATCGTGTTGAAGACCAGATAGACGAGCGTGTACGCCCCCGGCGCGACGGCGGTGGCCATGTCGCCGACGACCACGGGCAGCGTCGCCTCGTCCACCTTCGTCCGCAGCTTTCCGAGCATGGCGGTGGACAGCTCGATGCCGGTGACGGGCACCCCGCGCTCGGCGAGCGGCACGGCCACCCGGCCGGTCCCGACGGCGAACTCCAGCGCCGCCCCTCCACCCGCGAGCGCGGCGAGCCGGTCCACGGTCGGCCCCAGCACCTCGGGGGCGAACATGCCGACCCCCGGCGTGTCGTAGCGCTCGGCGGCGTCGGCGTCCCAGATGCCTTCCTGCCTCATGGGCCGACGATCGCCCCACGGCTGACCCGCTGTCCACCCGATTACGGCTGACGCTTGTTAGCGAGGGGCGCCTGTACAACAGAATGCGTTGACAAGGGGCCCTTCCTTACCCCAGAGCGGCGCGGACGAGCTCCGGTGGGACGTCCGCGACCAGCTCCGGGCCCACCGGGCCGTCGAGGACGAAGGAGAGCCCGCTGGTCGCCTTCTTGTCGCGGCGCATGAGGGCGATCAGCTCGTCGTGGTCCACCCCGGCGGGCAGCTCCGTGTCCAGGCCGTAGCCGGCGACCACGGCGTGGTGCTCGGCGACCCGGTCGGGGCCGACCCGGCCGAGGACGCCGGCCAGCCGGCCCGCGAAGACCGTGCCGATGCCGACGGCCTCGCCGTGCCGCAGCCGGAAGCCCGTGGCGACCTCCAGCGCGTGCCCCAGCGTGTGGCCGTAGTTGAGGATGTGCCGCAGCCCGGAGTCGCGCTCGTCGGCGGCGACGACCCGTGCCTTGAGCGCCACGCAGGCGGCGATCTGCTCGGCGACGGACCGGCCGCGCAGGTCGCCCGCGCCGATGAAGTGGGCGCGGGCGATCTCCCCGTAGCCGTTGCGCCGTTCCCGCTCCGGCAGCGTCGTCAGGTGTTCGGTGTCGCAGAGCACCGCGCGGGGCTGCCAGTAGACGCCGACGAGGTTCTTGCCCTCCGGCAGGTTCACCGCCGTCTTGCCGCCCACGCTGGCGTCCACCTGGGCCAGCAGCGACGTCGGCAGGTGAATGACGGCGATCCCCCGGTGGTAGAGGCCGGCGGCGAGGCCGACCACGTCGGTGGTGGTGCCGCCGCCGCAGGAGACGACGGCGTCGGTGCGGGTCAGCCCGAACTCGGCGAACGCCCGGCACAGGTGTTCCACCGTGGCGAGGGTCTTGTCGTGCTCGCCGTCGCGGGCCGGCACCACCCGGTGCGGCACGCCCGGGTCGGGCGTCCACTCGGGTGGCCGCGCGGAGACCACGACGACCCGCCGCGCGCCGATCCGCGCCACCTCCGCCGGCAGGCGGTGGCGCACGCCCGGGCCGATCAGCACCGGGTACGCGCGCTCGCCGAGCGCCACCTCGATCCGCGCCGGATCTCCTGTCACGTGCATGCGGCTGCTCTCCCCTCTGCTACACCGGGTGTGGGCGAACGGCGGACCATCGTCAGCCGCAGCGCCAGCGCGGCCAGCGCGTCGACGTCCGGGGCGATGCCCCACCGGTCGTGGCTGAGCTGCGCGTGGTGGGCCAGCAGGAAGCCGCGCGGCGCGTCCGGGTGGTCCCGACCGGCCACGTCGGCGACCCGGCCCAGGTAGCGCCGCCACGCGGCCTCGGCCGCCCCGCCCGGCGGCAGGTCGTCCGCCGTCAGGACGATCTTGTCCGCCCCGGCGGCGGCCTGCGCGGCCAGTTCCCGCCGGTGCGCCCCGCTGAGCGCCGCGCCGCGGTCCTGCCAGTGCAGGAAGAGGAAGGCGGTCCGGTCGGCCGCCGGCAGCAGCCCGGCCAGGTGCCGCAGGTGCGCCACGGCCAGCGGCAGCTCCGCGCCGGGCAGCCACGGCGCGTCCCCGGCGAGCAGGGCCAGCGCCAGGTCGCTGCCGGCCTGCGCGAGGGGTCCGCCCCGGGCGGCGTCGCGGACCGCGTGCGGCTCGACGGCGAGGGAAACCCCTCGGTCGTACGCTCGCAGCCCGGCCCGGACCGCGTCGAGCCCCGCCGCCGTCGCGCAGATGCCGAGGCGCAGCCGCTGCCCGGCGGCGGAGCCGGACGAGACGACCGGGGCGCCGGTGGGGCCGAGCCGGTCGTAGAACCAGTCGAATCCCGGGTCGGCGCGGCGGGCGGCGGCGACCAGCCCGGCGACGACGGTGCCGACCAGCTCGGCCGCCCGGGCGTCCGGGCAGCCGCCGGCCGGCACGGCCAGGTGGGCGCACAACCACGAGCGTTCCAACGACGGCACCTCGACTGACGGAGGGTGGGGCACGGGCACGACGGTCTGCGGGGCTCGCCCCATCATCTCCTCCGCCGCAGGTCGCGCCGGTCGCTCGGCGGCCGGAACTGGGGACGACTTAGGGGTGTGACAGGGGTAGGTCGCCGGCAGGCCGCTGGGAAGACTTGTGCCGTTACGGCGAGCGAGGTCTACGCCGCGGATGAGGAGTCTCGCCGAGCGGACGGATGGTGACATGCTTCGGAGCGACCTGGTCCAGCCGTTGCCCGGTCTGCTGAGGAGACACGCGGGGGAGTTCGGCGACCGGGTCGCGTTCCGCGACGACCGCCGCGCGGTCCGGTACGCCGACCTGGAGGCGCGTACCGCCCGGCTGGCCGGGCATCTCGCGGCGGCAGGGGTGGGCCGGGGCGAGCGGGTGGCGTTCTGCCTGGGCAACCGGGTGGAGACGGTCGAGACGTGGCTGGCGGTCACCCGGGCCGCCGCGGTCGGCGTACCGCTGAATCCGCGCTGCACCGACGCGGAGCTGGCGCACCTGCTGGACGACTCCGGCGCGGTGCTGGTCGTCACGGATCCGGAGCACCTCGACCAGGTGTTGCGGCTGCGCGCCGACCGCCCCGGCCTGCGGGTCTGGGTCACCGGCGACGACCCGGCCCCCGACGGCGTGGCCGCCTGGGGCGAGCTGGCCGACGCCGAACCGGGCGTGGCGGCCCGTGACGACCTGGGCCTCGACGAGGTCGCCTGGATGCTCTACACCTCCGGCACGACGGGCCGGCCCAAGGGCGTGCTCTCCACCCAGCGCACCTGCCTGTGGTCGGTCGCGTCCTGCTACGTGCCGATCCCCGGCCTCACCGGCGGCGACCGGGTGGTCTGGCCGCTGCCGTTGTTCCACAGCCTGTCCCACATCGGCTGCGTGCTCAGCGTCACCGCCGTCGGGGCGAGCGCCCGGCTGGTCGACGGCTTCTCCGCCGACGACGTGCTGCGCGCCGTCGCCGAGGACTCCGCGACGGTGCTGGCCGGGGTGCCGGCCATGTACCACCACCTGGTCGCCACCGCCCGCAGCTCCGGCTTCCGCGCCCCGGACCTGCGGGTGTGCCTGGTCGGCGGGGCGATCACCACCGGGGCGCTGCGCCGGGCGTTCGAGGAGGCCTTCGACGCGCCGCTGCTCGACGCGTACGGCAGCACCGAGACCTGCGGCTCGATCGCCGTCACCCGGCCGGACCGGCCCCGCGTCGAGGGTTCCTGCGGGCAGCCCGTGCCCGGCGTCGAGGTGCGCCTGGTCAGCCCGCAGACCGGCGTGGACGTCCCGGTCGGCGCGGAGGGCGAGGTGTGGGTACGCAGCCCGAGCGTGATGCTCGGCTACCACGGCCTGCCGGAGGTGACCGCCGCCGCGCTGCGCGACGGCTGGTACCGCACCGGGGACCTGGCCCGCCGCGACGCCGACGGCAACCTCTTCGTCACCGGCCGGCACCAGGAGCTGATCATCCGGGGCGGGGAGAAGATCCACCCGGCGGAGGTGGAGGAGGCGCTGCGGTCGGTGCCCGGCGTCGCCGACGTGGCGGTCACCGGCCGGCCGCACGAGGTGCTCGGCGAGGTGCCGGTGGCGTTCGTCGTCCCCGGCCCGGACGGCGTCGACCCCGACGCCGCGTACGCGGCCTGCCGGGAGCGGCTGTCCTACTACAAGGTCCCCGACGCGCTGTACGAGATCGGCCAGGTGCCCCGCACCGCGTCCGGCAAGGTCACCCGCCGGCTGCTGCTGGAGCGGCCGGCCCGGCTGCGCGCGGTCAACGGAGGCCACCACGACACGCTGAGCCGGGTCACCTGGCAGCCGCTGGACCTGCCCGCCGCGGCGCAGCCCGCCCCGGAGCCCGGCCCCGAGCCGCGCCGTTGGGCGGTCGTCGGGGCGGGCGGCGCGGCGCTGGCGGAGGCGCTGGCCGTGGCGGCACCGGGGGAGGTGTTCCGGGCGTACCCGGACCTCGCCGCGCTGGGCGACGACCCGGACCTCCCCGACGTGGCGCTGCTGCCGGCCGGCGTCGCCGCCCCGCCGGACCTCGCCGGGCGGCTGGGTGACCTGCTCGCCGACGCGCGGTACGCCGGCACCCGGCTGGTGCTGCTGACCACCGGTGCGGTCGACGCGTCCACCGGCGACCGTCCCGACGACCCCGACCTGGCGCCGGCGGCCGTGCAGGCGTGGGCGTGGGGGCGCTGCCTGCGTGCCGCGTACCCGGATCGGGTCGTGCTGGTCGACCGGGACGCCGAGGACCTGTCGCTGGCCCTCGTCCCGGCCGCCGTGGCTGCCGGAGTCGCGCAGGTCGCGCTGCGGGCCGGCGCGGCCCGACACCCGGCCCTCGGGCCGGTCCCCGCCCGCGCGCCGCGTCGGCCGGCGACGGTGGCCGACCCGGCCGCCCCGGCGGTGGTGACCGGGGTCGACGGGCCGACCGGGGCGGCGCTGGCCCGGCACCTGGTCGCCGCGCACGGCGCCCGCCGGTTGCGGCTGGCGCCCGCCGGTCGGCCCGACGACGCCGCCCTGCGCCGCCTCGTCGCGGACCTCACCGCCGCCGGCGCGCAGGTCGCCCCGTTCGACGCCGACGCCGCCGCGCAGGTCGCCCGGGCGGACGCCGCCGACGAACCGGTCGGCGCGGTCTTCCTCTGTCCGTCCGCCGCCGACCTCGCCGACGACGCCGCCGTCGCGGCGCTGCTCGCCTTCGCCGAGGTGCTCGACGCCGGGACCCGGCACGCCGCCGCCACGGCGTTCACCGTCGCCGTCCCGGCGGCCCTGCTGCTGGGCGCGGCCGGCCGGGAGCGGGCGGCGGCGGCCGTAGCGGCCCTGCACGCCCTGGTCGCCCGCCGCCGTGCGGCGGGCCTACCCGCCCGGCTGATCGGCACGACCGGCCCCGCCGACCCGACACGGGGGACCGGCCCCGCCGACCCGACACGGGGGACCGGCCCCGCCGGCCCGACGCAGCCGGCCGACCCCGCCGGCCCGACGCGGGGGACCGGCACCGCCGCAACGGTGCGGGCGGCCGAGGCCGGTGCTCCGACGGGCGGGAGCGCCGCCGACCTGGCCGCGTTCGACGTCGCCCACGACGGCGACGACCTCGTGCTGCTCGCCGTCCCGGCCGACGCGACCCATCCGGCCTGGCGGCTTCCCGCCCCCACGGCGGGCGACGGCGCCGACGCGCCCGACGCCGCCGAGCTGCGCCGCCGGCTGGCCGGCCGCACCACCGCCGAGGGCGACCGGCTCCTGCTCGACCTGGTCCGCGCCGCCACCGCCGACGTCGCCGGCCTGCCCGGCCCGGCCGCCGTCCGGCCCGGCCGCGCCTTCAAGGAGTTGGGCTTCACCTCCGTCGGCGCGGTCGCCCTGCGCGACCGGCTGGCCCGGGCCACCGGGGTACGGCTGTCCGCCACGGCCGCGTTCGACCATCCGAGCCCGGACGCCCTCGCCCGGTACGTCGCCGCCCGGCTGCGCGGCGGCCCCGTCGCGCCCGCCGGGCCGGTGGCCGCGCCCGACGCCGCCGATCCCGTGGTCATCGTCGCGATGGCCTGCCGGCTGCCCGGCGGGGTCGCCTCCCCGCAGGAGCTGTGGGACCTGGTCGCCGAGGGCCGGGAGGGGCTCACCGGGTTCCCCACCGACCGGGGCTGGGACCTGGCGCACCTGTTCTCCGACGACCCCGACGACCCCGGCACGTCGTACGTGCGGGTCGGCGGGTTCCTGCCCGACGCGGCGGACTTCGACGCCGCCCTGTTCTCGATCAGCCCCCGCGAGGCCCTGGCGATGGACCCGCAGCAGCGGCTGCTGCTGGAAACCTCGTGGGAGCTGTTCGAGCGGGCCGGCATCGACCCCACCTCGCTGCGGGGCAGCGCCACCGGCGTCTTCACCGGCGTCATGCACCACGACTACGCCGCCAACCTGTGCCAGGCCCCGCCCGGCACCGAGGGCTACCTGGGCGTCGGCACCGCCGGCAGCGTCGTCTCCGGGCGGGTCGCGTACGCGCTCGGGCTGGAGGGGCCGGCGGTCACCGTGGACACTGCCTGCTCGTCGTCGCTGGTGTCGCTGCACCTGGCCGCCCAGGCGCTGCGCGCCGGGGACTGCGACCTCGCGGTGGCCGGTGGCGTCGCGGTGATGGGCACCCCGCAGGCGTTCGTCGAGTTCAGCCGGCAGCGCGGGCTCGCCCCCGACGGCCGGTGCAAGGCGTTCGCCGACGCCGCCGACGGCACGGGCTGGTCAGAGGGCATCGCCGTGCTGCTGCTGGAACGCCGCTCCGCCGCCCGCCGCAACGGCCACCCGGTGCTCGCCGTGCTGCGCGGCAGCGCGATCAACTCCGACGGGGCGTCCAACGGGCTGACCGCCCCCAACGGCCCCGCCCAGGAACGGGTCATCCGGCGGGCCCTCGCCAACGCCGGCCTCACGCCGGCCGACGTGGACGCGGTCGAGGCGCACGGCACCGGCACCCGGCTCGGCGACCCGATCGAGGCGCAGGCGTTGCTCGCCACGTACGGGGCGGGACGCGGCGACGCCGAGCCGCTGCGGCTGGGCTCGTTGAAGTCGAACCTCGGCCACACCCAGGCCGCCGCCGGTGCCGCCGGGGTGATCAAGATGGTGCTCGCCCTGCGGCACGGCACGCTGCCGGCGACCCTGCACGTGGACGCCCCGACGTCCGAGGTGGACTGGGCCGGCGGCGCGGTGGAGCTGCTCACCGAGGCGCGCCCGTGGCCGGCGGTGGACCGGCCGAGGCGGGCGGCGGTCTCGTCGTTCGGCATCAGCGGCACCAACGCCCACGTCATCATCGAGGCGCCCGCCGCCGACGAGGAGGCCGCAGCCGCCGCCCCGGCCGCCGAGCCCGGGCCCCGGGACGCCGGCAACGGCGACCTGGCCGCGGTGGGCGCCGCCGGCCGTCGGCTGCCGGTGCCGTGGCCGCTGGCCGCCGCCACCGGCGAGGCGCTGCGCGACCAGGCGGCCCGCCTGCTCGCCTGGCTCGACGGCCCCGGCGCGCACGTCGACCCCGCCGACGTCGGGCACGCCCTGGCCACCACCCGCGCCGCCCTGGAACACCGGGCCGTGGTGCTGGCGGGCGATCCGGCCGCCGCCCGCGCCGGGCTGACCGCGTTGACCCGGGGCGAGGCGGAATCCGGCACGGCCGCCGTGCTGACCGGCCGGGTCGTCGACGGCCGGCTCGGCCTGCTCTTCGGCGGGCAGGGCGGCCAGCGCCCCGGGATGGGCCGCGAGCTGCGCGCCGCGTACCCGGTCTTCGCCGACGCGTTCGACGCCGCCTGCGCCGAGCTGGACCGCTGCCTGGCCGGGCCCGCCCCGCACCCCGTCGCCGACGTGGTCGCCGCCGCCGACGGCACCGACCTCGCCGCACGCCTCGACCACACCCTCTACACCCAGCCGGCCCTGTTCGCCTTCGAGGTGGCCCTGTACCGGCTGCTGGAGTCCTGGGGCGTACGCCCCGACGCGCTGCTCGGCCACTCCGTCGGCGAGCTGGCCGCCGCGCACGTCGCCGGGGTGTTCTCCCTCGCCGACGCGGCGGCGCTGGTGGCCGCCCGCGCCCGGCTGATGCAGCAGCTCCCCGACGGCGGCGCGATGGTGGCCGTGGAGGCCGACGAGGCCGAGGTGGCCGCCCACCTCACCGACCGGGTCGGGCTCGCCGCCGTCAACGGCCCGTCCAGCGTCGTCCTCTCCGGCGACACCGACGCGGTGCTGGCCGTCGCCGCGACCCTGCGCGCCGCCGGCCGGCGCACCAGCCGACTGCGGGTGTCGCACGCGTTCCACTCGCCGCGCATGGAACCGATGCTCGACGCGTTCCGCGCGGTGGCCGCCGGCCTCACCTACCGCACCCCGCACCTGCCGGTGGTGTCCAACCTGACGGGTGAGCCGGTCGACCCGGCCCGGCTCTGCTCGCCCGGGCACTGGGTGGACCACGTACGGGGCACCGTCCGCTTCCTCGACGGAATGCGTGCCCTGCGCGGGCTGGGGGTCACCACGTTCCTGGAGGTCGGCCCCGGCGGGGTGCTCACCGCGATGGCCCAGGACTGCCTCGCCGACGACGACGCCGACGAGCTGGCCTTCGTCCCCGCCGTGCGGACCGTCGACGGCGAACCGGACGCGCTGGCCGCCGCCGTGGCGCGGCTGCACGTGCGGGGCGTCGCCGTGGACCCCGCCGCCCCCGCCGGCGGCGGGCCGCGCCGCCGGGTCGACCTGCCCACGTACGCGTTCCAACGCCGGCACTACTGGCTGCCGTACCCGGCCGTGGCCGCCCCGGCCGACGACGGGTCGGCCCCCGCCGCCGGCCTGTACGCCGTGGACTGGCTGCCCGCCGCGACCCCGGCGACGCCGGTGCCGGCCTGGGCGCTCGCCGACGGGACGCCGCCGGCCGGCCCGCTGCCGCCGCTGCTGGTGCTGCGGGTCGGCGACGGCGACGGCGACCCGGCGGCGCCGGTGCCCGACCGGGCGCACGCCGTCGGCCTGGCCACCCTCGGCGTGCTCCAGCGTTGGCTGGCCGACCCCCGCGCCGAGACCACCCGCCTCGCCGTCGCCGTCCGCGACGGCGACCCCGCGCACGCGACCGTCGCCGGGCTGGTCCGCGTCGCCCAGGCCGAGCACCCCGACCGGTTCCTGCTGCTGCACCTCGACGCGACCGACGACGCGGGGATCCGGGCGGCCCTGGCCGCCGGCCCCGACGAGCCCGAGGTCGCCGTCCGCGACGGCCGGGCCCTGCTGCCCCGGCTGCGCCCCGTCGAACCCGCCAGTGGTTCGCCGGCACCGGCGGCGGACTCCGGCGGGCCACTGCCCCCGGTGCCGACCGGCGGAACGGCCACGCCCGCCGGCGGGCCGCTGCCGGCGGCGTCGTACCCCCTCGGGCCGCTGCCGGCGCTGGCCGGCGGGACCGTCCTCGTCACCGGCGGCACCGGCGGGATCGGTCGGCTCGTCGCCACCCACCTCGCCACCGTCCACGACGTCGCCGAGCTGGTGCTGCTCAGCCGCACCGGCGGGCACGCCGACTGGATGGACGCGCTGACCGCCGCCGGGACGACCGTGCGGGTCGTCGCCGCCGACGTCGCCGACCGGGCCGCCCTCGACGCGGTGCTCACCCCGCTCGCCGGGCGGCTCACCGCCGTCGTGCACGCCGCCGGGGCCACCGACGACGCCCTGCTCACCGGCCTCGACGCGGCCCGCTGGGCGCGGGCGCTGCGGTCGAAGGTGCACGGCGCGTGGCACCTGCACGAGCTGACCGCCGGCCTCGACCTGGCCGCGTTCGTGCTGTTCTCCTCCGCGTCGGCGGTGTTCGGCAGCCCCGGGCAGGGCAACTATGCGGCCGGCAACGCGTTCCTCGACGCCCTCGCCGCGCACCGCCGCGCCCACGGGCTGCCCGCCACCGCCCTCGCCTGGGGCCTGTGGGCCACGCCGGAGGGGATGGCCGGCCAGCTCACCGCCGCCGACCTGGCCCGCCTCGCCCGGGGCGGCACCCGCCCCCTGGACACCGCCGCCGGCCTGGCCCTGCTCGACGCCGCCCTGCACGCCGGCCGGCCCGCGCTGGTGCCGATCGGGCTGGACCTGGCCGCCGTCCGGGCCGCCGGGGAGGTACCCGCCCTGCTGCGGGCGCTGCTGCCCCCGCCGCCGCGCCGGGCCGTCGACGCCGACCCCGCGCCCGCGTCCGCCGCCGGGTTCGCCGACCGGCTCGCCGGGCTCACCGAACCCGAGCGGGCCGCCGCGCTGCTCGACCTGGTGCGCGCCCGGTGCGCCACCGTCGTCGGGCACGCCGGCGGCGAGCAGATCGAGCCGCGCCGCCCGTTCAGGGACCTCGGCTTCGACTCGCTGATGGCCGTGGAGCTGAGCAACCGGCTCTCCGCCGGCACCGGCGTCCGGCTCGCCCCGCACGCCGTGTTCAACCATCCCACCCCGGAGCTGCTCGCCGCGCACCTGCACGCCCGGCTGCTCGGCACCACCGCCGCCGAGGTCACCGCCGCCACCACCACCGTCGCCGCCGACGAACCCGTCGCCGTCGTCGCCATGGCCTGCCGGTTCCCCGGCGGCATCGGCTCACCCGAGCAGCTGTGGCGGCTGCTCGCCGACGGCACCGACGTCATCGGCGACCTGCCCACCGACCGGGGCTGGCCCGACCTGTACGACCCGGTCCCCGGCACCCCCGGCCGTACCTACGTGCGCTCCGGCGGGTTCCTCACCGGCATCGCCGACTTCGACGCCGCGTTCTTCGGCATCAGCCCCCGCGAAGCCCTGGCCATGGACCCGCAGCACCGGCTGCTGCTGGAGACCTCCTGGGAGGCCCTGGAACGCGCCGGCATCGACCCGGGCACCCTGCGCGGCAGCCGCACCGGCGTGTTCGCCGGCACCCACGGCCAGGACTACACCGACCGGATCGCCTCCGGCGTCGCCTCCGACGACGGGGAGACCACCGCCGACGAGGGACACCTGCTCACCGGCACCGCCGCCAGCGTCCTCTCCGGCCGGGTCGCGTACGCGCTCGGGCTGGAGGGGCCGGCCGTCACCGTCGACACCGCCTGCTCGGCGTCGCTGGTCGCGCTGCACCTGGCCGCCCAGGCGCTGCGCGCGGGCGACTGCGACCTGGCCCTCGCCGGCGGCGTGTCGGTGCTGTCCAGCCCCGCCGGGCTCACCGGGTTCAGCCGCCAGCGCGGCCTCGCCGCCGACGGCCGGTGCAAGGCGTTCGCCGAGGACGCCGACGGGTTCGGCATGTCCGAGGGCGTCGGCGTGCTCGTCGTGGAACGCCTCTCCGACGCCCGCCGCCGCGGCCACCCCGTCCTCGCGCTGATCCGGGGGACCGCCGTCAACTCCGACGGGGCGTCCAACGGGCTGACCGCCCCGAACGGGCCGTCCCAGGAGCGGGTCATCCGGGCCGCGCTGGGCGCCGCCGGGCTCGGCCCCGCCGACGTGGACGCCGTCGAGGCGCACGGCACCGGCACCCCGCTGGGCGACCCGATCGAGGCCGAGGCGATCCTCGCCACCTACGGCCAGCGCCCCGCCGACGCCCCGCCGCTGCTGCTCGGCTCCGTCAAGTCCAACCTCGGGCACACCCAGGCCGCCGCCGGCGTCGCCGGGGTGCTGAAGATGGTCCTCGCCATGCGGCACGGCGTCCTGCCCCGCACCCTGCACGCCCAGCGGCGCACCACCCGCGTCGACTGGGCCGCCGGCGCCGTGGAGCTGCTCACCGAGGCCCGCCCGTGGCCGCGCGCCGACCGGCCCGCCCGCGCCGGGATCTCCTCGTTCGGCATCAGCGGCACCAACGCCCACGTCGTCGTCGAGGCGGTCACCGAGCCGGAGCCGGCCGCCGACCCGCCCGTCGCCCCCGCCGCCCTGCCGTGGCTGCTGTCCGCGCGTACCCCCGAGGCGCTGGCCGGGCAGGCCCGCCGGCTGCGCGCCCACCTCGCCGGCCACCCCGACCAGCCGCCACTCGACGTGGCCTGGTCGCTGGCCACCACCCGGGCCGCGTTCGACACCCGGGCCGTGGTCGTCGGCACCGACCCCGACCGGGTCGCCGCCGCCCTCGACGCGCTCGCCGCCGGCAGCCCCGACCCCGATCTGGTACGCGGCGACGCCACCGCCACCGCCGCCGGGAAGGTCGTGTTCGTCTTCCCCGGCCAGGGCTCCCAGTGGCCCGGCATGGGCCTCGACCTGCTCGACCAGGCACCCGTGTTCGCCGAGCGGATGGCCGCCTGCGACGCGGCCCTGCGCCCCCACCTGGGCTGGTCGGTGCTGGACGTGCTGCGCCAGGCCCCCGACGCGCCGAGCCTCGACCGGGTCGAGGTGGTGCAGCCGGCCCTGTTCGCGGTGATGGTGTCGCTGGCCGAGCTGTGGCGCTCGTACGGCGTGCGGCCCGCCGTCGTCGTCGGCCACTCGCAGGGCGAGATCGCCGCCGCCTGCGTCGCCGGGGTGCTCTCCCTGCCCGACGCGGCGAAGGTGGTGGCGCTGCGCAGCCGCGCGATCCGGGCGCTGGCCGGGCACGGGGCGATGGCGTCCGTGGCGCTGCCCGCCGACGTGGTCCGCGACCGCATCGCCCGCCACGGCGACCGGGTCGCCGTCGCCGCCGTCAACGGGCCGGCCGCCGTCGTCGTGTCCGGCGAGGAGGCCGCCGTCGAGGAGGTGCTCGCCGAGCTGGCCGCCGACGGGGCCCGGGTGCGTCGCATCGCCGTCGACTACGCCTCCCACTCCGCGCAGGTGCAACGGATCCGCGCCGAGCTGGCCGAGGTCCTCGCCGGCATCGCCCCCGGCCCGGCCGCCGTGCCGCTGTTCTCCACCACCGACCTGCGCTGGCTCGACGGGCCGGAGATGGGCCCCGACTACTGGTACCGCAACCTGCGCCAGCCGGTCGAGCTGGACCGGGCCGTCCGGGAGCTGGCCGCCGGCGGGCACGACACGTACGTCGAGTGCAGCCCGCACCCGGTGCTCACCGTCGGGATCTCCGAGACCCTCGCCGAGCACGAGGCCCCGAGCATCGTCGTCGGCTCGGTGCAGCGCGACCAGGGCGACCGGGGCCGGTTCCTGCTCTCGGCGGCCCAGCTGCACGTGCGCGGCGTCGCCGTGGACTGGCGGCCCGCCCTGGCCGGCGGCCGGCGCGTCGACCTGCCCACCTACGCGTTCGCCCACCGCCGCTACTGGCCCCGGCCCGCCACGGGCCCCGGCGACGTCGGCGCGGCCGGCCTCGACGCCGCCGGGCACCCGCTGCTCGGCGCGTCCGTGGCGCTGGCCGAGGCGCGCGGGCACCTGTTCACCGGCCGGCTCGCTGCCGGCGCACCGGCGTGGCTGGCCGACCACCGGGTCGGCGGGACCGTCCTGGTGCCCGGCACCGGCCTGGTCGAGCTGTGCCTGCGCGCCGGCGACGAGGTCGGCTGCCCCGTCCTCGACGAGCTGGTCATCGAGGCCCCGCTCGCGCTGCCGGCCGGCGCCGCAGGGGGCCCGGGACCCGGCCCGGCCGGCGCCGCTGGCACCCCGGGAGCCGGCCGCGCCGCGACCCAGGTGCAGCTCACCGTCGGCGCGGCCGACGACACCGGCCGCCGCGCCGTCGCCGTGCACTCCCGCCCCGCCGACGCCCCGCCCGGCGCCCCGTGGGCGCGGCACGCCAGCGCGACCCTCTCCGCCGAGCAGCCCGCCCCGCCCGCCGGGCTCACCGCGTGGCCCCCGCCGCACGCCCGCCCCGCCGACCTCGCCGGCTTCTACGCCGGGCTCGCCGCCGACGGCTACGCGTACGGGCCGGCATTCCAGGGGCTGCGCGCCGTCTGGACCGGCGACGACGAGGTGTACGCCGAGGTGGAGCTGCCCGCCGGGCAGCGCGCCGACGCCGACCGGTACGGCCTGCACCCGGCCCTGCTCGACGCCGCCCTGCACGCCGCGCACTTCGGTGGCATCGGCGACGCCGGGCCGGACCGGCTGCTGCTGCCGTTCGCCTGGAACGGCGTCGCCCTGCACGCCGCCGGCGCGTCCGCGCTGCGGGTCCGGCTCACCCGGATCGCCCCGCACGCCGTCGCGCTGACCGTCGCCGACGCCACCGGCGCACCGGTGGCCGAGGTGGCGTCGCTGGCGATGCGCCCCATCTCCCGCGCCGAACTCGGCACCCGCGACGCCGCCGTCGACGACGCGCTGTTCCGCCTCGACTGGCAGCCCCTCGCCGCCCCGGAGACCGCCGCCCCGGCCCGGGTCGTCGCGCTCGGCCGGGCCGTCGGCGCGTTCCCGCACCACGCCGACCCGGCGGCGCTCGCCCGCGCCGTCGACGGCGGCGCGGCCCCGCCCGACGCCGTCCTCGCCCCGCTGGGCCGGGCCGATGCCCTGCCGGCCGGTTCCCTCCCGGCCGGCACGCCGGGGACCGCCGGCCCGGACGGAACCTGCACGCCGGGGACCGTCGGGGGAACCGCCGACCGGGCGCGGGCCGTCGCCGCCGAGGCGCTCGCCCTCGTCCAGGGCTGGCTCGCCGACCCCCGCTGGGCGGCCACCCCGCTGGTGCTGCTCACCCGGGGCGCGGTCGGCGTGCACAGCCCCGCCGAGGTCGACGACCCCGACGCCGCCACCGCCTGGGGCCTGGTCCGCTCCGCCCAGTCCGAGCACCCCGACCGGTTCGTCCTGCTCGACGCCGACGCCCCGCCCAGCGACGCCGAGCTGACCGCCGTCCTCGCCGCCGCCGAACCCCAGGTGGCGCTGCGCGGCGGCACCCCGTACGCCCCCCGGCTGGCCCGCCGCGTGGAGGCCGCGACGCTCACCCCGCCGGCCGGCGCGACCGCCTGGCGGCTCGACGCCCCGACGCGCGGCAGCCTGGAGAACCTCACCCTCGCCCCCACCGACGCCGCCGACGCGCCGCTCGGCCCCCTCGACGTGCGGGTGCGGGTCCGCGCCGCCGGCCTCAACTTCCGTGACGTGCTCAACGCGCTCGGCCTCTACCCCGGCGACCCCGGGCCGCCCGGCGGCGAGGCGGCCGGCGTGGTCACCGAGGTCGGCGCGGACGTCACCGACCTGCGCCCCGGCGACCGGGTCCTCGGCGTCTTCGTCGGCTGCTTCGGCCCCGTCGCCGTCACCGACCGCCGGCTGCTCGCGCCGATGCCCGACGGCTGGACGTTCGCCCAGGCCGCGTCCGTGCCGGTGGTGTTCCTCACCGCCTACCACGGGCTGGTCGACCTGGCCGGGCTGCGGGCCGGCGAGTCCGTGCTCGTGCACGCCGCCGCCGGCGGCGTCGGCATGGCCGCCGTGCAGCTCGCCCGCCACCTCGGCGCGCAGGTCTACGCCACCGCCAGCCCCGGCAAGTGGCCCGCCCTGCGGGCGATGGGCGTCCCCGACAGCCACCTGGCGTCGTCGCGCACCCTCGACTTCGAGCCGCACTTCCTCGCCACCAGCGGCGGGCGCGGCGTCGACGTGGTGCTCGACTCCCTCGCCCGGGAGTTCGTCGACGCGTCGCTGCGGCTGCTGCCCCGGGGCGGCCGGTTCGTCGAGATGGGCAAGACCGACCTGCGCGACCCCGACCGGGTCGCCGCCGACCACCCCGGCGTCGCCTACCAGGCGTACGACCTGACCACCGTGGACCCCGACGAGATCCAACGGATTCTCGTCGAGCTGATGGGCCTGTTCGCCGCCGGGAAGCTGACCCCGCTGCCGGTGCGGGCCTGGGACGTCCGGCAGGCCCCCGACGCGTTCCGCCACGTCCAGCAGGCCCGGCACGTCGGCAAGGTGGTGCTCACCGTGCCGGCCCCGTGGGACCCCGACGGCACCGTCCTGCTCACCGGCGGCACCGGCCTGCTCGGCGGCCTCGTCGCCCGCCGCCTCGTCACCGGCCACGGCGTACGGCACCTGCTGCTGGCCAGCCGGGGTGGCCCCGACGCACCCGGCGTCGCCGAGCTGACCGCCGAGCTGACCGCCCTCGGCGCCACCGTCACCGTGGCCGCCGCCGACGTCGCCGACCGCGCCGCCGTGGCCCGGCTCGTCGCCGCCGTGCCCGCCGCGCACCCGCTCACCGCCGTCGTGCACCTCGCCGGGGGTCTCGACGACGGCGTGGTCACCGCGCTCACCCCCGACCGCCTCGACACCGTCTTCGCGCCGAAGGTGGACGCCGCCCGGCACCTCGAAGAGGCCACCCGCCACCTCGACCTCGCCGGGTTCGTGCTGTTCTCCTCCGGCGCCGGGGTGTTCGGCGTGCCCGGCCAGGGCAACTACGCCGCGGCCAACGCCTACCTCGACGCCCTCGCCGCCCGGCGGCGCGGCGCGGGCCTGCCCGCCCAGTCGTACGCGTGGGGCCTGTGGGAACAGGCCAGCGCGATGACCGCGAAGCTGGACCGCGCCGACCCCCGGATCACCGCCCGCGACGGCCAGCTCACCCTCGGCTCCGACCTCGGCCTGGCGCTGTTCGACGCTGGGCTGGCCGCCCCCGAGGAACACCTCGTGCCCACCCGGGTCGACGTGACCGCCCTCGCCGGCCGCGCCACCGTGCCCGCCCTGATGCGCGGACTCGTCCGACGCGTTCGCCCCCGGGCCCGCGCCGAGGCCGCCCCCGGCGGCCGGGACCTCGCCGGCCGGCTGCGCGCCCGCACCGCCGGGGAACAGTCGGCCCTGCTGCTGGACCTGGTCCGGGCCGAGGCGGCCACCGTCCTCGGCCACGCCACCCCGGACGCCATCAGACCGGCGCAGGCGTTCAACGAGATCGGCTTCGACTCGCTGACCGCCGTCGAGCTGCGCAACCGGCTCACCGAGGCCACCGGCCACCGGCTGCCCGCCACCGCGATCTTCGACTACCCGGACCCGACCGCGTTGGCCGGCTTCCTGCGCGCCCAGCTCGTGCCCGACGGCGGCGAGGCGGCGCCGGCCATCCTCGCCGAGCTGGAGAACCTGGAACGGTCCCTGGCCGAGACGGTCGTCGAGGCGGAGCTGCACACCCAGGTCGCGGCCCGGCTGGAGGTGCTGGTCGCCAAGTGGCGCACCATGCGCGGCGCGTCCGCCACCGACGACGACCTGGACCTGGATCTCGACCAGGCCAGCGACGACGAGATCTTCAGCCTGATCGACACGGAACTCGGGCTGTGATGCCCGACCCGACGCGCGGACCCGAGGGACGGCGATGACCGACGTACTGATCGTGGGCTACGGCCCGGTGGGCCAGGTGGCGGCGATCCTGCTCGCCCAGCGCGGCTGCACCGTGCAGGTGGTGGAGAAGTGGACCACCCCGTACAGCATGCCCCGCGCCGTGTCCTACGACGGCGAGGCCAGCCGCATCCTCGCCGCCTGCGACCTCGGCGACACCCTCGACCCGGTGTGCGAGCTGTCCGGCGAATACACCTGGAAGAACGGCTTCGGCCGCACCCTGCTGCACGTCAAGGTCGCCGAGGACGGCCCGACGGGCTGGCCCGACTCGATCTCCTTCTACCAGCCCGGCCTGGAGGCCGCCTTCGCCGAGCGCGGCGCGGCCCTGCCCGGCGTGCGGGTGCTGCGCGGCGTCGAGGTGACCGACCTCGCCGACCACGGCGACCGGGTAGAGGTGAGCGCCGTCGACACCGACGGGACGCCCCGTACCTTCACCGCCGACTGGGTGCTCGGCTGCGACGGCGCGAACAGTTTCGTCCGCCGCTGGCTCGGCGCGACCGTCACCGACCTGGGGTTCGGTTACGACTGGCTGGTCTGCGACGTCGTGCTCCACGAGCCCGTCGAGTTCAAGCCCAACAACCTCCAGATCTGCGACCCGGCCCGCCCCCGCACCGCCGTCTCCGCCGGCCCCGACCACCGGCGCTGGGAGTTCATGCGGGTGCCGGGGGAGACCCTGGAGGAGTTCCAGAGCGAGGCCAGCGTGTGGCGGCTGCTCGGCCTGTTCGACATCACCCCCGACACGGCCCGCCTCGACCGGTACGGGGTCTACACCACCCAGGCCTGCTACGCCGACACGTGGCGCTCCGGCCGGGTGTTCCTCGCCGGGGACGCCGCGCACGTCATGCCGCCCTTCCTCGGCCAGGGCATGAGCTCCGGCTTCCGCGACGTGATCAACCTGGCCTGGAAGCTGGACCTGGTGCGCCGGGGGATCGCCGACGCCACCCTGCTCGACACGTACGAGGTGGAACGCAAGGCGCACGTGCAGCACGCGATCCGGATGTCCATCGACTCCGGCAAGGTGATCTGCGAGACCGACCCGAAGCAGGCCGCCGGCCGGGACTCGGTGATGCTCGCCGCGCTGCGCCGCCGTACCCAGGCCAAACACGCCCGGTCGCTGCGCGAGGCCATCGTCGACGGGGTGCTGCACCGGGGCCCCGACGGTGCCCCGGCCCCGCGCGCCGGTGACCCCGTACCCCAGGGGCGGGTGGCCGCCGGCGGGCGGACCGGGCGCTTCGACGACGTCGTCGGCGGCGGCTTCGTGCTGATCACCCGAGCCGACCCGGGAGCCCTCGATCCGACCGCCGCCCTCGACGCCGACGCCACCGCGTTCCTCGACGCCCTCGGCGTCCGCCGGGTCACCGTCCGCCCCGCCGACGCCGACGCCGACGCTCCCGCGGCGGCCACGGACGTCGACGCGGCCCCCACCGACGTGGTCGACCTCGACGGCGTCCACCTCACGTACCTGGCCGGCGCGGACGCCGACGCCGTGCTGGTCCGGCCCGACTTCTACGTCTTCGGCGTCGCCGCCGGCGCGGCCGGCCTGGCCGCCCTGGTGGACGACCTGCGCCAGCAGGTCTCCGCCCGGGTGCCGCAACCCTGACCAACCCTGCGCAAGGAGCTGACATGCTGGAGAATCTCCGCACCCTCGGCCGGGTGATCCGCACCCTGGCCACGAAGGACCCGGTGACCCGGGTCCGCCGTTTCTACGAGATCCAGTCCCCGGGCGTGGAGTTCGCCGCGCGCACCACCCGCTACATGAACGTCGGCTACTGGGAGGACGGCGTCACCAGCCTCGACGTGGCCGGCGAGGCGCTGGCCGCGAAGCTCGCCGACGCCGCCGGCTTCAAGCCCGACGACACCGTCCTCGACGTCGGCTTCGGCTACGGCGACCAGGACTTCGCCTGGCTGCGCGACCGCCGCGTCGCCAAGGTGCACGGCATCAACGTCACCCCCCGGCACGTCGAGCACGCCCAGCGGCGCGCCCGCGGCGAGGGCCTGGCTGAACAGGCCGAGTTCCAGCTCGGCAACGCCCTCGCGCTGCCCTTCGCCGACGACACCTTCGACCGGGTCGTCGCCCTGGAGTCGGCGTTCCACTTCTATCCGCGCAGCGCCTTCTTCGCCGAGGCGTTCCGGGTGCTCAAGCCCGGCGGCACCCTCGCCACCGCCGACATCATCCCGCTGAGCAACGACACCGCCCGCATGTCGATCAACTCGGGCCCGCTGAGCTTCATCAAGTTCAGCATCCCCGACGAGAACTGGCACGACCGCGCCGGCTACGCCGAGCAGCTCGCCGCCGCCGGCTTCGTCAACCCCGACGTGCAGTCCATCCAGGACCGCACCTGGGAGGGCTGGCGGCGGTTCCAGGCCGGCCGCCCGTCCGACCCGGCGTTCCAGGCCGAGGCCGACCGCAGCGCCGTCAAGGGCATGGCCAACCACTGGCGCGACGAGACGCTCATCAAGAAGGAACTGGCGCTGCTCGACTACGTCATCGCCGTCGCCCACAAGCCGTGACCCGACGCGGCCCCCGTCGGTGTCCGGCGGGGGCCGCGCCACAAACGGTTGCGGTCAGGCCACCGGCGTACGGGCCAGGGCCGCCGAGATCGTACGCAGGATCGCCGGCTGGTGCTGCGCCAGGAAGAAGTGCCCACCCGGGAAGACCTGAAGGTCGAACGCGCCGGTGGTGTGCCGCTCCCACGCCCGGGCCTCGTCGACCGTCGTCTTCGGGTCGGCGTCGCCGGTGAACACCGTCACCGGGCAGCCCAGCTTCGGCCCCGGCGTGTACTCGTACGTCTCCGCCGCCCGGTAGTCGTTGCGGATCGCCGGCAGCGCCGCCCGCAGCATCTCCGGGTCGCCGAGCACCGCCGAGTTCGTGCCGCTGAGCTTGCGCACGTCGGCGAGCAGCCCCTCGTCGTCGAGCAGGTGCACCGTCTCGTGCCGGGGGCACGACGGGGCCCGCCGCCCGGACGGGAACAGGTGCGCGGCCGGCGCGCCCGTCTCCGCCTCGATCAGCCGCGCCACCTCGAAGCCCAGGCTCGCGCCCATGCTGTGCCCGAAGATCCCCAGCGGCTGGTCCAGCCACGGCCGCAGCACCCCGAACACCTGCCGGGCCAGCTCCGGCAGGTTGTCCACGCACGGCTCCTGGCGGCGGTCCTGCCGCCCCGGGTACTGGATGGCGAGCACGTCCACGGCCGGCGACAGCGCCCGCGACACCGGGAAGTAGAAGCTCGCGGACCCACCGGCGTGCGGCAGGCAGACCAGCCGCCGCGCCCCGGCCGGCGCCGGGTGGAACCGGCGGACCCACAGGCCGTTGTCTGAGTCGGTCATGTGTAAACGCGGTCCTTCCAGCGGTGGTGCCGGGATCAGCCGGCACCGGTGCGATCAAGCGGACGCTAATCGGATCCACCGGGGGCGGCCACCCCTAGCGGACCGCCGCGCGGGTTAGGGGTTGTCGCAGGTCATCGCGACGCCATAGCTTTCCCCGGCAGAGGGGACCCGGGGGCTGCCGGCCGCATTGTGCAAAGGACGTAGAACCGATCTGGCCTGAGGAATTCGCGCATTCGTTCCGTCGCCTACGTCAGGTCTCCGCCGGCCACCGTGATGGGTCAGGTTGATGGACACCGAAGAGAAGCTCCGGGAGTATCTGAAGAGGGTCACCACCGACCTGCGGCGGACCCGGCAACGCCTCCGCGACGTCGAGGACGCCGCCGGGCAGCCGATCGCCATCGTCGGGATGGCGTGCCGCTTCCCCGGGGGGATCACCTCGCCCGACGCGCTGTGGGACCTCGTCGCCGCGTCCGGCGACGCCGTCGGCCCGTTCCCCACCGACCGGGGCTGGGACCTCACCGACCTGTACGACCCGACCCGGGAACGCCCCGGCACCTCCTGTGTCGCCGAGGGCGGCTTCGTCCACGACGCCGGTGACTTCGACCCCCGGTTCTTCGGCATCTCCCCCCGGGAGGCCCTCGCCATGGACCCGCAGCAGCGGCTGCTGCTGGAGGTGTCCTGGGAGGCGTTCGAGTCCGCCGGGGTCGACCCGACCGGGCTGCGCGGCGGCCGGGTCGGCGTGTTCGCCGGCCTCACCCACGGCGACTACGCCGCCGGGGCGGCCGACGTGCCCGACGGCGTCGTCGACTACCTCGGCCTCGGCAACGCCGGCAGCATCAGCTCCGGCCGGGTGGCGTACGCCCTCGGGTTCGAGGGCCCGGCCGTCACCGTCGACACCGCCTGCTCGTCGTCGCTGGTCGCGCTGCACCTGGCGGCGCAGTCGCTCCGCTCGGGCGAATCCGACCTGGCGCTGGCCGGCGGCGTCACTGTGCTGCCCACCCCCGCCGTCTTCGTCGACTTCACCCGGCAGGGCAACCTGTCCAGGGCGGCCCGGTGCAGGGCGTTCGCCGACGGCGCCGACGGCACCGCCCTCGCCGAGGGCATCGGCGTCCTCCTCGTGGAACGCCTGAGCGACGCCCGCCGGCTCGGCCACCGCGTCCTCGCCGTGGTACGCGGCAGTGCGGTGAATCAGGACGGCGCGTCGAACGGGTTGACGGCGCCGAACGGTCCGGCGCAGCAGCGGGTGATCCGGCAGGCGCTCGCGTCGGCCCGGTTGTCCCCGGTGGACGTGGACGTGGTGGAGGCGCACGGCACCGGCACCACCCTGGGTGACCCGATCGAGGCGCAGGCGCTCCTCGCCACGTACGGCCAGGATCGGGGGGACGCCGCCCCGCTGCTGCTCGGCTCGGTCAAGTCGAACTTCGGCCATCCCCAGGCGGCGGCGGGTGTCGCCGGTGTGATCAAGATGGTGCAGGCGATGCGGCACGGTGTGGTTCCCGCGACCCTGCACGTGGATGCGCCGTCCGCCAAGGTGGACTGGTCTTCGGGCGCGATCGCCCTGGTGACCGAGCCGACGCCGTGGCCGGCGGTGGACCGGCCGCGTCGGGCGGCGGTGTCGTCGTTCGGGATCTCCGGCACGAACGCGCACGTCATCGTGGAGCAGGCGGAGCCGGTCGAGGTCGACTCGTCCGGGCCCGTCGACCTGCCGGTGGTGCCGTGGCTGGTGTCGGCCCGCTCGGCGGAGGCTCTCGCGGGGCAGGCGGCGCGGCTGGCTGGGCATGTCCGCGAGCACCCCGGCCTGCCGCCGGCCGATCTGGGCTGGTCCCTGGCCACCTCCCGGGCCGCCCTCGAACACCGGGCGGTCGTCCTCGGGACCGACCGCGGCACCCTCCTCTGCGGCCTGGACGCGCTCGCGGCCGGCGGGGTGGCTCCCGGCCCGGTGACGGGTGAGGTCACCTCGGGTCGGCGGGCGTTCCTGTTCACCGGTCAGGGTGCGCAGCGCCCGGCGATGGGTCGGGAGCTGTACGACGGGTTCCCGGTGTACGCGGACGCCTTCGATCGGGTGTGTGCGTTGTTCGCCGGTCGGCTCGACCATTCGTTGCGGGAGGTGGTGTTCGCCGAGGCGGGCAGCGACCTGTCGGCGCTGTTGGATCAGACGGCGTACACGCAGGCGGGCCTGTTCGCGCTGGAGGTTGCCCTGCACGAGCTGCTCGCCTCCTTCGGGGTGACCGGCGACTACCTCGTCGGGCACTCGATCGGTGAGGTGACCGCCGCGCACGTCGCGGGCGTGCTGTCCCTGGCGGACGCGTGCGCGCTGGTGGCGGCGCGCGGTTCGCTGATGCAGGCGCTGCCGGCCGGCGGCGGCATGCTCGCTGTCGGCGCGGCAGAGGACGAGGTACGCGAGCTGGCCGGTGGCGGCGTGGACGTGGCGGCGGTGAACGGTCCGCAGTCCGTCGTGCTGGCCGGCCCGGTGGCCGACCTCGATCGCATCGCCCAGGAGTGTGTGGGGCGGGGTTGGCGGGCGAAGCGCCTGCCGGTGAGCCACGCGTTTCACTCCCGGCTCATGGAGCCGATGCTCGCCGAGTTCCGCACTGTCCTCGATAGCCTCGACTGGCAGGCCCCGAAGCTGCCGATCGTGTCGAACGTGACCGGGCGGGTGGCCGACGCGGCGGAGATCACCAGCCCCGACCACTGGGTGCGGCATGTGCGGGAGGCGGTGCGGTTCGCCGACTCTATCGCCACGCTGCACGGGTCGGGTGTCACCACGTTCCTGGAGGTGGGTCCGGACGCGACGTTGACGGCGATGGCCGCCGACACCCCGGCCGACCGTCCGGTGCAGCTGGTGGCGGCACTGCGCCGGGACCAACCCGACGCGACCGCCCTGGTGACCGCGCTGGCCCGGTTGCACGTCACGGGCACACCCGTGGACTGGGCGGTCTGGTTCACCCACACCGGCGGGAGTCTCCGCACCGTCGACCTGCCGACCTACGCCTTCCAGCGCCAGCGCTACTGGCTCGACGCCGGCCCGGCCGGGGCCGACGCCTCCGGCCTCGGCGTCCGCAACGCCGAGCACCCGCTGCTCACCGCCGAACTCGTCTCCGCCGCCGACGACACCCGCCTGTACGGCGGCCGGCTGTCGGTGCGGACCCAGCCCTGGCTCGCCGACCACGTCGTGTGGGGCTCCGTCGTCGTACCGGGCACGGCGCTCGTGGAGCTGGCCCTGCACGCCGGGGCGCAGGCCGCCTGCGACACCCTGGAGGAGCTGACTCTCGCCGCCCCGCTCGTCCTGCCCGAGCAGGGCGCCCGGGCGGTGCAGCTCAGCCTCGCCGCCCCCGACGAACACGGCCGCCGCCGGGTCGCCATCCACTCCCGGCCCGCCGACGACCCGCGCGGCGACTGGACCCGGCACGCCGACGGCGTCCTCGCCCCCGGCGGCGACGCGCCGGAGGCGCTCACCGAGTGGCCGCCCGCCGACGCCACCGCCGTGCCCGTCGAGCCGATCTACGCCCAGCTCCACCGCCTCGGCGTCGACCACGGGCCGGCCTTCCGGGGGCTGCGCGCCGCGTGGCGTACCCCCGATGCCGTGCTCGCGGAGGTCGCGCTGCCCGACGGCGTCGCCACCGGCGGGTTCGGCCTGCACCCCGCGCTGCTGGACGCGGCGCTGCACGTCGTCGGCCTCACCGACGCCGCCGACGCCGACGACGAGACCGCCGGGGCCCGACTCCCGTTCGCCTGGTCGGGCGTCGCGCTCGCCGCCGTCGGCGCGACCCACCTTCGGGTACGCGTCACCCGCGCCGGCCCGGCCGTGTCCCTCGCCCTCGCCGACGGCACCGGCGCACCTGTCGCCCGGGTCGGCTCGCTCGTCTCCCGGCCCGTCGGCGTCGACCAGCTCGGCCCGGCCGGCCCGGCCGACCTGCCCCTGTTCGACCTGCGCTGGACCGCGCTGCCCCTGCCGCCCCGGCCGGTGACCGGCATCGTCGCGCTCGACGCCACCGGGCCCGGCGGGCGCCCCGACGCCGGCCGCCTCGACCCCCGGTACGTGCTGCTGCCCGCCGGCGACACCCCGCCCGGCGACCCCCTCGACGCGACCCGCACCCGGCTCGCCGACACCCTCGCCGCCGTCCGGGACTGGCTGGCCGCCGACCGGTACGCCGACCGCCGTCTCGTCGTGCTCACCCGCGGCGCGGTCGCCGCCGACGGCACCGGCGACGTGACCGACCTGCCCGGCGCCGCCGTCTGGGGCCTGGTCCGCTCCGCGCAACTGGAACACCCCGGCCGGTTCGTGCTGGTCGACCTCGACCCCGAACCCGACCTCGACGGCGACGGTGACGCCGACCTGCTCGGCCGGGCCCTGGCCAGCGACGAACCCCAGCTCGCGCTCCGCGCCGGCCGGCTCCTCGTGCCCCGGCTCGCCCCCGCCGAACCGGACCCGACGGGTGCCGTCGACCTCCTCCCCGACGGCACCGTGCTCGTCACCGGGGCCACCGGCACCCTCGGTGGTCTCCTCGCCCGACACCTCGTCACCGCCCACAAGGTCCGGCACCTGCTCCTCGCCGGCCGGCGCGGCGGCGACGCCCCCGGCGCCGCCGACCTCCTCGCCGACCTGGCCCGCCTCGGCGCGCACGCCCGCTTCGTCGCCTGCGACGTGGCCGACCGTGACCAGGTCGCCGCGCTGCTCGCCGCGGTCGCGCCCGAACACCCCCTCACCGGCGTCGTGCACGCCGCCGGCATCCTCGACGACGCGACCGTCACCGCGCTGACCCCCGAGCGGATCGCCGCCGTGCTGCGCCCCAAGGCCGACGCCGCCTGGCACCTGCACGACCTCACCCGGCACCTGGACCTGCCGATGTTCGTGCTCTTCTCCTCCATCGCCGGCCCCCTCGGCGGCCCCGGGCAGGGCAACTACGCGGCGGCCAACGCGTTCCTCGACGGCCTCGCCCAGCACCGCCGCGCCGCCGGCCTCGCCGCCACCTCCCTGGCCTGGGGACTGTGGGAGGCCGGCAGCGGCATGACCCGCGACCTGGGCGCCGCCCGCCGGGATCGGATGGCCCGCCAGGGCATCGCCCCCCTCGGCACCGGGCAGGCGCTGGACCTCTTCGACGCCAGCCGGCGCAGCCGGCAGCCGCTGCTGCTGCCCGTCCGCCTCGACCTCGCCGCGTTGCGTGCCCTCACCAGCGTCGACCACCTGCCCGCGCCGCTGCGCGGCCTGGCCGGCGTCCGCGCGCGGCGCAGCGCCGCCGGGACCGCCGCCCCGGCCGGCGGGCTCCGCGACCGGATCGCCGCCGCCAGCGACGCCGACCGCCGGCGGCTCGTCGAGGAACTGGTCACCGGCCAGGTCGCCGAGGTCCTCGGGTACGCCACGGCCGCCGCCGTCGGCCCCGGGCAGTCCTTCACCGAGCTGGGCTTCGACTCGCTGACCGCCGTGGACCTGCGCAACCGGCTCACCGCCAGCACCGGCCTGACGCTGCCGGCCACCCTCGTCTTCGACCACCCCACCCCCGAGACGCTCACCGGGCACCTGATGGCGCAGCTCGGCCCCGGCCGGTCCGCCCCCACCCTCCTCGACGAGCTGGACCGGCTGGAGGCGGCGTTCGCCGCGACCCCCGCCGACACCCTCGCCGAACTGGCCGCCGACGAGGAGACCCGCGCCGCCGTCACCGCCCGGCTGCGGGCGCTGCTCACCCGCTGGGACGGCGACGCCGGGGACACCGCCGGCGTCGCCCAGGTGATCGACGACGCCAGCGACGACGAACTCTTCGACTTCATCGACAGCACGTTCGGTCGCTCCTGACCGTCGTACCGCCCCGCTTGCCGACCAACGCGACAGGTGAATCCCGATGGCGAACGAAGCCAAGCTCCGTGAGTACCTCAAGCGCGTCACCGCCGACCTCGCCGAGACCAGCGAACGCCTGAAGGCCGTCGACGCCAAGAACCACGAGCCCATCGCCATCGTCGGGATGAGCTGCCGCTACCCGGGCGGGGTCCGCTCCCCGGAGCAGCTGTGGGAACTCGTCGCCACCGCCAGCGACGGCGTCACCGGCTTCCCCACCGACCGGGGCTGGGACACCGACGCCGCGTACGACCCGACGGGGCAGCGGCGCGGCAGCACCTATGCCCGGGAGGGCGGCTTCCTGCACGACGCCGGTGACTTCGACCCGGAGCTGTTCAAGGTCTCGCCGTACGAGGCCCTCGCCATGGACCCGCAGCAGCGGCTCATGCTGGAGGCGTCCTGGGAGGCGATCGAGGACGCCCGGATCGACCCGCTGTCACTGCGCGGCAGCCGCGTCGGCGTGTTCGCCGGCATGATGTACCACAACTACGCCGCCGGGCTGGCCGAGGTGCCCGAGGCACTGGACGGTTTCATCGGCGGCGGCACCGCCAGCAGCGTGCTCTCCGGCCGGGTCGCCTACACGTTCGGCTTCGAAGGGCCTGCGCTCACCGTCGACACCGCCTGCTCGTCGTCGTTGGTCGCGCTGCACCTCGCGGTGCAGTCGCTGCGCTCCGGCGAGTGCACCCTCGCGCTGGCCGGCGGCGTCACCGTGATGACCACCCTGGAGACGTTCATCGACTTCAGCCGGCAGCGCGGCCTCGCCCCCGACGGTCGGTGCAAGTCGTTCGCCGAGGGCGCCGACGGCACCGGCTGGTCCGAGGGCGTCGGCATGCTCCTCGTGGAACGCCTGAGCGACGCCCGCCGGCTCAGCCACCGCGTCCTGGCGGTGGTGCGGGGTAGTGCGGTGAATCAGGATGGTGCGTCGAATGGGTTGACGGCGCCGAATGGTCCGGCGCAGCAGCGGGTGATTCGGCAGGCGCTTGCGTCGGCGGGGTTGTCGCCGGTGGATGTGGATGTGGTGGAGGCGCACGGTACGGGCACGGTGTTGGGTGATCCGATCGAGGCGCAGGCGCTGTTGGCTACCTACGGTCAGGGTCGCGTCGGCGGGGAGCCGTTGCTGTTGGGGGCGGTGAAGTCGAATCTGGGGCATACGCAGGCGGCGGCGGGTGTCGCCGGGATCATCAAGATGGTGCTGGCGATGCGGCATGGTGTGGTGCCGGCGACGTTGCATGTGGATGTGGCGTCGTCGAAGGTGGACTGGTCGTCGGGCGCGGTGGAGTTGGTGACGCAGGCGCGGGAGTGGCCGGTGGTGGGTCGTCCGCGTCGGGCGGCGGTGTCGTCGTTCGGGATTTCGGGGACGAACGCGCATGTGATCGTGGAGCAGGCGGAGCCGGTCGGGTTCGAGGCGGCCGAGCCGGTGGAGTTGCCGGTGGTGCCGTGGTTGGTGTCGGCGCGTTCGGTGGAGGCGCTTGCGGGGCAGGCGGGTCGGCTGGCTGAGTTCGTCGGTGAGCATCTGGATCTGTCGCCGGTCGATGTGGGTTGGTCGCTGGCGACCTCGCGGGCCGCATTGGAGCATCGGGCGGTCGTGCTCGCCCCGGACCGGGACGGGCTGTTCGCCGGCCTCGACGCGGTCGCCGCCGGCACGGCTGCCCCGGGCCTGGTGGTGGGTGAGGTGTCGTCGGGTCGTCGGGCGTTGTTGTTCACGGGTCAGGGTGCGCAGCGGGCGGGGATGGGCCGGGAGTTGTATGACCGGTTCCCGGTGTATGCGGAGGCGTTCGATCGGGTGTGTGCCCAGTTCGCCGGCCGGTTGAATCGTCCGTTGTGGGAGGTGGTGTTCGCGTCGCCGGGTTCTGATCTGGCGGTGTTGTTGGGTCAGACGGTGTTCACTCAGGCGGGCCTGTTCGCGGTGGAGGTGGCTCTGCACGAGCTGTTGTCGTCGTGGGGTGTGCGGGCGGACTACCTCGTCGGTCATTCGATCGGTGAGGTGACGGCGGCGCATGTGGCGGGTGTGTTGTCGCTGGAGGACGCGTGTGTGTTGGTGGCGGCGCGGGGCCGGCTGATGCAGGCGTTGCCGTCCGGTGGCGGGATGTTGGCGGTGGGTGCGGCCGAGGATGAGGTGCGTGGGCTGGTCGGCGGTGGGGTGGATGTGGCGGCGGTGAACGGGCCGCAGTCCGTCGTGCTGTCGGGGCCGGTGGCCGAGTTGGACGAGATCGCCGAGCGGTGCGCGGGAAAGGGTTGGCGGGCGAAGCGGTTGGCGGTGAGTCACGCGTTCCATTCGCGGTTGATGGAGCCGATGCTTGCGGAGTTCCGGGCAGTGCTCGAGGGCTTGGACTGGCGGGCCCCGAAGTTGCCGATCGTGTCGAATCTGACCGGGCGGGTGGCGGAGGCGGGCGAGATCACCGACCCTGACTATTGGGTGCGGCATGTGCGGGAGGCGGTGCGGTTCGCCGACTCCATCGCCACCCTTCACGGGCTGGGTGTGTCGACGTTCCTGGAGGTGGGGCCGGATGCGACGTTGACGGCGATGGCCGCCGACACTCCGGCTGGCCGTCCGGTGCAGTTGGTGGCGGCGCTGCGCCGGGACCAGCCGGAAACGACGAGCGTGGTTGCCGCCCTGGCTCGGTGGTACGTGACCGGTGCCCCGGTGGACTGGGCGGTGTGGTTCACCCACACCGGCCGGCGGCCCCGCACCGTCGACCTGCCCACCTACGCCTTCCGCCACCAGCGCTACTGGCTCGACGCCCGCCCCCGGTCGCACGGCCCCAACCTCGCCGGTCCCGCCGAGTCGCCCCTCGACTCGTGGCGGTACCGCGTCACCTGGCAACCGCTGGCCGACCACCCCCGGCGGGAGACCGACGACCTCCTGCTCGTTGTGCCCGACGACGGGGCGGCAGAGCAGTGGGCGGAGGCGCTAGCCGCGCCCGGCGTACGGGTGCTGCGGGTCGCCGCCCGACGCGACCGGGTCGGCCTCGCCAGCGACCTCGCCGACGCGTACGCCGACGGCCAGGGGCGACCCGGCGTCATCCTGTCGCTGCTCGGCCTCGCCCCCGGCGCGCACCCCGACGCCGCCTCCGTGCCCGCCGGCCTGGCCCACACCGTCGCCCTCGCCCAGGCCCTCGGCGACACCGCGCTCCCCGTCCGCCTCTGGATCGCCACCCGGGGCGCGGTCACCGTCGACCCCCGTGACCAGCCCGTCGACTGCGACCAGGCGGTCCTGTGGGGCTTCGGCGGCGTGCTGCGCGCCGAGCACCCCCAGCGTTGGGGCGGACTCGTCGACCTGCCCGCGACCGCCGACGCGCGCGCCGTACGCCAGGTGCGCCGGCTGCTCGGCGGCGAGCGCGCGGAGGACCAGCTCGCGGTGCGGGCCACCGGCGCGTACGCCCGGCGGCTGACCCGCGCCCGCCGGCCCGCCGCACCCGGACGCGCCTGGACCCCGCGCGGCACCACCCTCGTCACCGGCGGGACCGGCGCGCTCGGCGGGCACGTCGCCCGCGCCCTCGCGGCGGCCGGAGCCGACCACCTGATGCTGGTCAGTCGCCGCGGCCCCGACGCCCCCGGCGTCGCCGCCCTCGCCGGGGAACTGACCGCCCTCGGCACCCGCGTCACCGTCGCGGCCTGCGACGCCGCCGACCGGGACGCCCTGCGCGACCTGCTCGCGGCGATCCCCGCCGAGCTGCCGCTCACCGCCGTCGTGCACACGGCCGCGGCGCTCGACGACACCGTGGTCGACGCCCTCACCACGGACCGGATGGCGACCGCCCTGCGCGCCAAGGTCGACGCGGCCCGCCACCTCGACGAGCTGACCCGCGACCGCGAGTTGTCCGCGTTCGTGCTGTTCTCCTCTCTCGCCGGCACCATGGGCGGACCCGGGCAGGCCAACTATGCCCCCGGCAACGCCTGGCTCGACGCCCTCGCCCAGCGTCGCCGCGCCGAGGGGCTGCCCGCCACCTCCATCGCCTGGGGGCTGTGGGCCGACGGCGGCGTCAGCGCCGGTGACTTCGAACGCCGGATGGCCCGCAACGGCTTCGGGGCCATGGACCCCGCCCCGGCCGTCCGCGCGCTCACCGGGGCGCTCGAGGACGACGAGACCTTCCTCGTCGTCGCCGACGTCGACTGGGACCGGGTGGCGGCCAACGCCGCCGGCCGCCGCCCCGACCCGCTGATCCGGGACCTGCTGACCGCGCCGCAGGTCGCCGCCGCCGCCGACCGGGCCGCCGGGGGCGGCGCTCTGCGGCACCGCCTCGCCGGGCTCACCGACGCCGAGCAGCTCGACGCCCTCCGCGACCTGGTGCGCGCCGAGGTGGCGGCGGTGCTCGGCCACGGCAGCGCCGACCAGGTGCCGGCCGAACGCGCGTTCCGGGACCTCGGCTTCACCTCGCTGACCGCCGTCGAGCTGCGCAACCGGCTCGACGCCGCCACCGGGCTCACCCTGCCCGCCACGCTCGCCTTCGACCACCCCAACCCCACCGCCCTGGCGGCCCACGTCCGCACGGAACTGCTGGGCGGGCACGCCCCCTCCGCGACGACCCCGACGGTACGCCCCGTCGACGACGACCCGATCGTCATCGTCGGCATGGGCTGTCGCTTCCCCGCCGGGGCGGGCTCGCCGGAGGAGTTCTGGCGGCTGCTCGCCGACGGCGTCGACGCCATGTCGGACTTCCCGGCCGACCGGCACTGGGACCTGGCCGCGCTGCACCACCCCGACCCCGAGCACCCCGGGGCGTCGTACGTGACGCAGGGGGCGTTCCTCGCCGACGCGGGGGCGTTCGACGCCGAGTTCTTCGGCATCTCCCCCCGGGAGGCGGTCGCCATGGACCCGCAGCAGCGGCTGCTGCTGGAGGTGTCCTGGGCGGCTATCGAGGACGCCCGGATCGACCCCCTCACGCTGCGCGGCGGTCGCGTCGGCGTCTTCGCCGGCACCAACGGGCAGGACTTCGACAACCTCATCCGCAACGGCGGCGAAAGCCTCGCCGGCTACGGTGCCACCGGGGCCTCCGCCAGCGTCCTGTCGGGGCGGGTGTCGTACTCGTTCGGGTTCGAGGGCCCGGCGGTCACCGTGGACACGGCGTGCTCGTCGTCGCTGGTGGCGCTGCACCTGGCGGCGCAGTCGCTGCGCTCGGGCGAGTGTGACCTGGCCCTGGCCGGCGGTGTGACGGTGATGGCCACCCCCGGCGCGTTCGTCGAGTTCGCGAAGCAGGGTGGCCTGTCCGCCGACGGGCGGTGCCGGTCGTTCGCGGAGTCGGCGGACGGCACGGGTTGGGGTGAGGGTGTCGGGGTGCTGCTGGTGCAGCGCCTGTCGGACGCCCGGCGGGACGGCTGTCGGGTCCTGGCGGTGGTGCGGGGTAGTGCGGTGAATCAGGATGGTGCGTCGAATGGGTTGACGGCGCCGAATGGTCCGGCGCAGCAGCGGGTGATTCGGCAGGCGCTTGCGTCGGCGGGGTTGTCGCCGGTGGATGTGGATGTGGTGGAGGCGCACGGTACGGGCACGATGTTGGGTGATCCGATCGAGGCGCAGGCGCTGCTCGCCACCTACGGCCAGGACCGCGACGGCGCGCCGCTGCTGCTCGGCTCGATCAAGTCGAATCTGGGGCACACGCAGGCGGCGGCGGGTGTCGCCGGGGTGATCAAACTGATCCTCGCCCTGCGGCATGGTGTGGTGCCGGCGACGTTGCATGTGGATGTGGCGTCGTCGAAGGTGGACTGGTCGTCGGGCGCGGTGGAGTTGGTGACGCAGGCGCGGGAGTGGCCGGTGGTGGGTCGTCCGCGTCGGGCGGCGGTGTCGTCGTTCGGGATTTCGGGGACGAACGCGCATGTGATCGTGGAGCAGGTGGAGCCGGTCGGGTTCGAGGCGGCCGAGCCGGTGGAGTTGCCGGTGGTGCCGTGGTTGGTGTCGGCGCGGTCGGTGGAGGCGCTTGCGGGGCAGGCGGTGCGGTTGGCCGGGCATGTGCAGGAGCACCCGGATCTGCTCCCGGTCGACGTGGGTTGGTCGCTGGCGACTTCGCGGGCGGCCCTGGAGTACCGGGCGGTCGTGCTGGGGGCGATGGATGCCGACCTGGTGGCCGGCCTGACGGCGCTGGCCGACGGGACCGCCGCGCCCGGGGTGATGACCGGCCAGGTGTCGTCGGGTCGTCGGGCGTTGTTGTTCACGGGTCAGGGTGCGCAGCGGGCGGGGATGGGCCGGGAGTTGTATGACCGGTTCCCGGTGTATGCGGAGGCGTTCGATCGGGTGTGTGCCCAGTTCGCCGGCCGGTTGGGTCGTCCGTTGTGGGAGGTGGTGTTCGCCGAGGCGGGCAGCGATCTGGCGGTCCTGTTGGGTCAGACGGTGTTCACTCAGGCGGGCCTGTTCGCGGTGGAGGTGGCGTTGCACGAGTTGCTGGCCTCGTTCGGGGTGGCGGCCGACTATCTGGTGGGTCATTCGATCGGTGAGGTGACGGCGGCGCATGTGGCGGGTGTGTTGTCGCTGGAGGACGCGTGTGTGTTGGTGGCGGCGCGGGGCCGGCTGATGCAGGCGTTGCCGTCCGGTGGCGGGATGTTGGCGGTGGGTGCGGCCGAGGATGAGGTGCGTGGGCTGGTCGGCGGTGGGGTGGATGTGGCGGCGGTGAACGGGCCGCAGTCCGTCGTGCTGTCGGGGCCGGTGGCCGAGTTGGACGAGATCGCCGAGCGGTGCGCGGGAAAGGGTTGGCGGGCGAAGCGGTTGGCGGTGAGTCACGCGTTCCATTCGCGGTTGATGGAGCCGATGCTCGCCGAATTCCGGGCAGTGCTCGAGGGCTTGGAGTGGCGGGCCCCGAGGCTGCCGATCGTGTCGAATCTGACCGGGCGGGTGGCGGAGGCGGGCGAGATCACCGACCCTGACTACTGGGTGCGGCATGTGCGGGAGGCGGTGCGGTTCGCCGACTCCATCGCCACCCTTCACGAGCTGGGTGTGTCGACGTTCCTGGAGGTGGGGCCGGATGCGACGTTGACGGCGATGGCCGCCGACACTCCGGCTGGCCGTCCGGTGCACCTGGTGGCGGCGCTGCGCCGGGACCAGCCGGAAACGACGAGCGTGGTTGCCGCCCTGGCTCGGTGGTACGTGACCGGTGCCCCGGTGGACTGGGCGGTGTGGTTCACCCACACCGGCCGGCGGCCCCGCACCGTCGACCTGCCCACCTACGCCTTCCACCGCAGGTGGTACTGGCCCGAGCCCGCATCGGCCGGCGACGGCACCTCCCGAACGAGCGGCGACATCGACGAGCGGTTCTGGGCGGCGGTGGAACGGGGGGACCTCACCGGGCTGGGCGAGGAGTGGGAGGCCGATCAGCCGCTGCGTGACCTGCTGCCGAAGCTCGCCCGCTGGCGGCGGGCCGGCCAGCAGCGTTCCACCGTCGACTCCTGGCGCTACCGCGTCGAGTGGCGACCCGCTCCGGCCGTACCGGCGGAAGGGTTGACCGGGACGTGGCTGGTCCTGGTGCCCCCGGCGGAGGCCGGCCACCCCCTCGCCGAGGGCCTTGCCGCGCACGGCGCGGAGGTCCTGACGGTCAGCCTCGACCCGGCGGGGACGAGCCGTGACGACGCGGCCGAGCGGCTGCGGGCCGCGCTGCCCCGGCCGGGCGACATCGCCGGGGTCCTGTCGTTGCTGTCGCTGCCCGGGGGAGCGGGCGTCGCCGAGGCCCTTGCCGTGGTGCAGGCGCTGGCCGACTGCGGTGTGGGCGGCCGGGTGTGGTGGGTGACCCGGGGTGGGGTGTCGGTGGGCGGGTCGGATGTTCTGGTGGACCCGGTTGCTGCTGCCGTGTGGGGTTTGGGTCGGGTGGCGGCGTTGGAGGTGTCGGGCTGGTGGGGTGGTCTGGTGGATCTGCCGGTGGTGGTGGATGCCCGTGCGGTGGGGTGGGTGTGTCAGGTGCTTGCGGCGGGGGTCGAGGATCAGGTGGCGGTGCGGTCGTCGGGGGTGTTTGTCCGGCGGTTGGCGCGGGCTGGTGGTGATCTGGTGCGGCGGGAGTTCCGGCTGTCGGGGACGGTGTTGGTGACCGGTGGTACGGGGGCGTTGGGGTCGTGGGTTGCGGGGTGGGCGGTCGGGGTGGGTGCTGGGCATGTGGTGTTGGTGAGCCGGCGTGGTGAGCGGGCTGCGGGTGCGGTGGAGTTGGCGGAGCGGCTGCGGGCCTCTGGTGCGCGGGTGACCGTGGCAGCCTGCGACGTGGCGGACCGGGCGGCGCTGGCCGCGCTGCTCGACGGACTCGCCGGGGCCGGCGACCCGGTCCGCGCCGTCGTGCACGCCGCCGGAGCGCCCCAGTTCACCCCGCTGGCCGACGTCACGCCGGACGAGCTGCGCGAGGTGCTGCGTGCGAAGGTGGACGGTGCGGTGCACCTCGACGCGTTGTTGCCGGGGCTGGACGCGTTCGTGGTGTTCTCGTCCATCGCCGGGGTGTGGGGCTCGGCCGGTCAGGCCGGCTACGCGGCGGCCAACGCCTTCGTGGACGCCCTCGTCGCGCGCCGACGTGCCCGTGGAGCCACCGGCACGGCCGTGGCGTGGGGGCCGTGGGCCGGCAGCGGCATGGCCGTCCAGGGCGAGGCACAGGAGCAACTGGCCCGCCGGGGTCTGCCGGCGTTGGACCCGGAGCTGGCCGTCGTCGCGTTGCAGGCGGCCCTCGACCGGGACGACGCGACGGTGGTCGTCGCCGACGTCACCTGGGACCGGTTCGCCGCCTCCTTCACCGCCCTGCGGCCCAGCCCTCTGCTGGACGAGATCCCCGAGGCGCGGTCCGCGTCGCCCGACACCGCCGCCGACGCGGGGGAGGCGCAGGCGCAGCTCGGCCGTCGGCTCGCCGCCCTGTCGCCCGCCGAACGGGACGCACGCCTGCTCGACCTCGTACGCGCCCAGGTGGCCGTGGTGCTCGGGCACGCGACGCCGGACGCCGTACCCGCCGACCGGGCGTTCCAGCGCCAGGGCTTCGACTCGCTGACCGCCGTGGAGCTGCGCAACCGGCTCACCGCCGACACCGGCCTCGCCCTGCCCAGCACCCTCGTCTTCGACCACCCGACGCCGCTGGCGCTGGCCGCCCACCTCGCCGCCGAGCTGACCGGCACGCCGGCCGGGACGGTGGAGCGGGAGCGGGTCGCGGCCGTCGACGACGACCCGATCGTGATCGTCGGCATGGCCTGCCGCCTGCCCGGCGGCGTCGACACCGCCGACCAGTTGTGGGACATGCTCGCCGCCGGACGCGACGGCATCTCCGACTTCCCCCTCGACCGGGGCTGGGACAGCTTCCTCGACGGCCGGCTGTCCGACACGTCGTTCCCCCGCCAGGGCGGCTTCGTCTACGACGCGGGGGCGTTCGACGCCGAGTTCTTCGGCATCTCCCCCCGGGAGGCGGTCGCCATGGACCCGCAGCAGCGGCTGCTGCTGGAGGTGTCCTGGGAGGCCGTCGAGTCGGCCGGGCTGGACCCGTCCCGCCTGAAGGGGGAACGGGTCGGCGTCTTCGCGGGCGCCAGCTTCCAGGGGTACGCGTCCACGGCCATGGGCCGGGACCAGGAGGTCGGCGGTCACCTGCTCACCGGCAACGCGACCAGCGTCCTGTCGGGGCGGGTGTCGTACTCGTTCGGGTTCGAGGGGCCGGCCGTCACCGTGGACACGGCGTGCTCGTCGTCGCTGGTGGCGCTTCACCTGGCGGCGCAGTCGCTGCGCTCGGGCGAGTGTGACCTGGCCCTGGCCGGCGGCGTGACCGTCATGGCGTCACCGGCGACCTTCGTCGAGTTCGCGAAGCAGGGCGGCCTGTCCGCCGACGGGCGGTGCCGGTCGTTCGCGGAGTCGGCGGACGGCACGGGTTGGGGTGAGGGTGTCGGGGTGCTGCTGGTGCAGCGCCTGTCGGACGCCCGGCGGGACGGCTGTCGGGTCCTGGCGGTGGTGCGGGGTAGTGCGGTGAATCAGGATGGTGCGTCGAATGGGTTGACGGCGCCGAATGGTCCGGCGCAGCAGCGGGTGATTCGGCAGGCGCTCGCGTCGGCGCGGCTGTCGCCGGTGGATGTGGATGTGGTGGAGGCGCACGGTACGGGCACGATGTTGGGTGATCCGATCGAGGCGCAGGCGCTGCTGGCCACCTACGGCCAGGACCGCGACGGCGCGCCGCTGCTGCTCGGTTCGATCAAGTCGAATCTGGGGCATACGCAGGCGGCGGCGGGTGTCGCCGGGGTGATCAAACTGATCCTCGCCCTGCGGCATGGTGTGGTGCCGGCGACGTTGCATGTGGATGCGCCGTCGTCGAAGGTGGACTGGTCCTCCGGTGCGGTGGTGCTGGTGACGGAGTCGACGCCGTGGCCGGCGGTTGACCGTCCGCGTCGGGCGGCGGTGTCGTCGTTCGGGATTTCGGGGACGAACGCGCATGTGATCGTGGAGCAGGCGGAGCCGGTGGAGATTGGGCCGTCCGAGCCGGTGGAGTTGCCGGTGGTGCCGTGGTTGGTGTCGGCGCGGTCGGTGGAGGCGCTTGCGGGGCAGGCGGGTCGGCTGGCTGAGTTCGTCGGTGAGCATCTGGATCTGTCGCCGGTCGATGTGGGTTGGTCGCTGGCGACCTCGCGGGCGGCCCTGGAGCACCGGGCGGTGGTGCTGGGTGCGGCCCGTGACGACCTGGTCGAGGGACTGACCGCGCTGGCCCGTGGCGTGGAGACCCCGGGCCTGGTGGTGGGTGAGGTGTCGTCGGGTCGTCGGGCGTTGTTGTTCACGGGTCAGGGTGCGCAGCGGGCGGGGATGGGCCGGGAGTTGTATGACCGGTTCCCGGTGTATGCGGAGGCGTTCGATCGGGTGTGTGCGTTGTTCGAGGGCCGGTTGGGTCGTCCGTTGTGGGAGGTGGTGTTCGCCGAGGCGGGCTCCGATCTGGCGGTGTTGTTGGGTCAGACGGTGTTCACGCAGGCGGGCCTGTTCGCGGTGGAGGTGGCTCTGCACGAGTTGCTGGCCTCGTTCGGGGTGGCGGCCGACTATCTGGTGGGGCATTCGATCGGTGAGGTGACGGCGGCGCATGTGGCGGGTGTGTTGTCGCTGGAGGACGCGTGTGTGTTGGTGGCGGCGCGGGGCCGGCTGATGCAGGCGCTCCCCGGTGGCGGCGGGATGTTGGCGGTGGGTGCGGCCGAGGATGAGGTGCGTGGGCTGGTCGGCGGTGGGGTGGATGTGGCGGCGGTGAACGGGCCGCAGTCCGTCGTGCTGTCGGGGCCGGTGGCCGAGTTGGACGAGATCGCCGAGCGGTGCGCGGGAAAGGGTTGGCGGGCGAAGCGGTTGGCGGTGAGTCACGCGTTCCATTCGCGGTTGATGGAGCCGATGCTCGCGGAGTTCCGGGCAGTGCTCGAGGGCTTGGAGTGGCGGGCCCCGAGGCTGCCGATCGTGTCGAATCTGACCGGGCGGGTGGCGGAGGCGGGCGAGATCACCGACCCTGACTACTGGGTGCGGCATGTGCGGGAGGCGGTGCGGTTCGCCGACTCCATCGCCACCCTTCACGGGCTGGGTGTGTCGACGTTCCTGGAGGTGGGGCCGGATGCGACGTTGACGGCGATGGCCGCCGACACTCCGGCTGGCCGTCCGGTGCAGTTGGTGGCGGCGCTGCGCCGGGACCAGCCGGAAACGACGAGCGTGGTTGCCGCCCTGGCTCGGTGGTACGTGACCGGTGCCCCGGTGGACTGGGCGGTGTGGTTCACCCACACCGGCCGGCGGCCCCGCACCGTCGACCTGCCCACCTACGCCTTCCACCACCAGCGCTACTGGTTGCACGACGCGCCGCCGGCCGTCGCCGCGTCCACCGCCGGGATCTCGGCGACCGACGAGCGGTTCTGGGCGGCGGTGGAACGGGGGGACCTCACCGGGCTGGGCGAGGAGTGGGAGGCCGATCAGCCGCTGCGTGACCTGCTGCCGAAGCTCGCCCGCTGGCGGCGGGCTGGCCAGCAGCGTTCCACCGTCGACTCCTGGCGCTACCGCGTCGAGTGGCAGGCCGTACCCGACGCGCCGGGGGAGCTGACCGGGACGTGGCTGGTGCTGGTGCCGTACGACGGGATCGATGCCGCGGTGCTCGCGACCGTGACGGACGGGCTCACCTCGGCCGGGGCGAAGGTCCGGACGCTGACGCTCGACGGTCCGGCGGACGACCGCGAGTTGGTGGCGAAGCCCCTCCGCGACGTCGGCGGGGTCGCCGGTGTGGTGTCGTTGCTGTCGCTGGCCGGTGTCGGCGTGGGTGAGGCCCTTGCCGTGGTGCAGGCGCTGGCCGACTGCGGTGTGGGCGGCCGGGTGTGGTGGGTGACCCGGGGTGGGGTGTCGGTGGGCGGGTCGGATGCGCTGGTGGACCCGGTTGCTGCTGCCGTGTGGGGTTTGGGTCGGGTGGCGGCGTTGGAGGTGTCGGGCTGGTGGGGTGGTCTGGTGGATCTGCCGGTGGTGGTGGATGCCCGTGCGGTGGGGTGGGTGTGTCAGGTGCTTGCGGCGGGGGTCGAGGATCAGGTGGCGGTGCGGTCGTCGGGGGTGTTTGCTCGGCGGTTGGCGCGGGCTGGTGGTGATCTGGTGCGGCGGGAGTTCCGGCTGTCGGGGACGGTGTTGGTGACCGGTGGTACGGGGGCGTTGGGGTCGTGGGTTGCGGGGTGGGCGGTCGGGGTGGGTGCTGGGCATGTGGTGTTGGTGAGCCGGCGTGGTGAGCGGGCTGCGGGTGCGGTGGAGTTGGCGGAGCGGCTGCGGGCCTCTGGTGCGCGGGTGACCGTGGCAGCCTGCGACGTGGCGGACCGGGCGGCGCTGGCCGCGCTGCTCGACGGACTCGCCGGGGCCGGCGACCCGGTCCGCGCCGTCGTGCACGCGGCGGGCGCGGCACACTCCACCCCGCTGGCCGACCTGACCGCCGACGAGCTGCGCGAGGTGCTGCGTGCGAAGGTGGACGGTGCGGTGCACCTCGACGCGTTGTTGCCGGGGCTGGACGCGTTCGTGGTGTTCTCGTC
>NZ_JBHUVA010000030.1:0-69931 GCF_042670805.1 Micromonospora sp. NPDC057141
TCTCTTCGTACCGGACCTGATCTGGCGCGTCCAACGCCTACCCGGCATTCCGGACAGCTACTGACTGCTACCGCCCGCTTGCGCGGAATGGCTCAATGTGTACACAATTTTGCGGCACCCGATGGAACATATCGCCTGCGACGAGAGCTTGCCGATCAAGTGCGTCACCAGGCGCGACGCCAACCGCCTAGCCGAACGGACCCGTCGCGCCGCAAGAGACGAGCCATTTCGCACACAAGATCAAAGTGGACCCGACGTGGCACAACCCGAACCGCATTCACGCTGTTCAGGGGCCTACGGTTGTCGTTTCGGTGGTGCGTCGACGGGCAGTGTGATTCGGCGAAGCACGACGCAGCTCATCGAGTTCCGTCGCGCTTCTGCATCAGCTCAACCGTCCGCCGTCGTCGCCCGCTGGACTTCATGATCTCGCGTCGAACTGGGCGCGGGCCTGAAAGACGCGGTCCATGTGCGTCTCTGCCCAGGATTTGATCGCCACCATCACCGGGAACAGGTCGTGGCCGAGCGGAGTGAGCGCGTAGTCGACGCGCGCAGGCACCGACGCGGTCACCGTACGGGCGATAAGACCGTCGCGCTCCAGTGTACGCAGGGTCTGGGTGAGCATCTTCTGGCTGACGCCGGCGATGCGGCGGGCGAGCTCGCCGTGCCGCTGCGGGCCGTTGGCGAGCGCCGCGATCACCAGGGCCGCCCATTTGTCGGTGAGGGTGCTCAGAAGTTCCCGGGTCGGGCAGCCCGCCAGGAAGGCGTCATAGTCGCGTTTGGCCTGCTCTCGTCGTTGCCCGGCGGTCGTCGTCGCCATATGCCACCCCTTGCCGGTGCCCTGGGCACTTCCAGGTGCCTACTTACCAACGGTGCCCGAGCATACCTACCGTAATGGTGACCATGACATTCAACGGGAAGGTACGGCGATGCGCGCAGTCAGCTATGCCCAGTTCGGAGGGCCGGACGTCTTGCAGGTGGTGAACTTGCCGGTGCCGCAGCCGGGACCGGGGCAGGTGCGCGTACGGGTCGCCGCGTCGGTCGTGCACCCGGTTGATCTCATGGTTCGCGCCGGCCGATTCCCGGCGCCACTGCCGACCGAGCTGCCGCATGTCCCCGGTTGGGACGTCGCCGGCACGGTCGACGCCGTGGGTGCGTCCGTCGGGGATCTCGCCGTCGATGACGACGTCATCGGCTTCTCACCTTGGCTGCGCACCACGGTGGGCGCCCACGCGGAGTCTGTGGTCCTCGATGCCGCATGGCTGACCGCCGCGCCCGTCGGCATTCCCGCCGCCGAGGCCGCGACCCTGCCTACCAACGGTCTCGCCGCCTCCCAAGCCCTCGACCTGCTTGCGCTCCCGGCAGGGTCGTCCGTACTCGTCACCGGCGCGGCGGGACAGGTCGGCGGGTTCACCCTCGCGCTGGCCCGCGTCGCCGGCCTGCAGGTCACGGGGATAGCCGGGGCCGGCGACCGTGAGTTCGTCGAGTCGCAGGGCGCGGCGTTCCTGCCACGCTCGGAGGATCCGATCGCAGTAGCGGCGGTCGGCTTCGACGCGGTTGTCGACCTCGCAGCGATCGGCTCGTCACTGATGGAACTGGTCAGGGACGGCGGCGGTTACGTGGCCGCCTCACCCCCGCTACGCCCGGAGCCCACGAGAGGAATCCGGACGTTCGCACTGAACGTGCTGCCTGACCGCACCCGGCTCGGCGAACTGGTGAATTTGGTAGAAAGCGGCGACATCCCGCTGCGGGTCGCCGGTGTCTTCTCCTTCGCCAACGCCGCAGCGGCCCACAACCGTCTGGCCCAAGGCGGAGTGCGGGGAGGCGTAGTGATCGTTCCCTGATCAGCCGCGCTGGATCGCCGCCACGCCGGGCACTTTCCCGCCGCGGACAAAGCGCGGTGCCAGTAGCTGCCGGTTTCGTCGCCAGATTCGCTTGACATTAAAGGGACAACCATGCTCATCACCATCGCCAACGTTCTCGCCGGACTGATCGGCGCAGGCATCATCCTCATCGGCGCCAACGCCTTCCGGGCGCCGCAGGCCGCAGCCGGCTTCGGCATCCCCGACACGCCGACCGAGGACCCCAACTTCCGGTCTTGGTTATCCGTCAAGGCTGTACGCGACATAGCTTCGGGAGTCTTCATCTTCATCCTGCTGGTGGGCGCGACACCCCACCTACTCGGCTGGTTCATGCTGGCCGCCGCCGGCATGCCCGCCGGCGATGCACTGATCGTGCTACGCAGCAACGGGCCCAAGGCCACCGCTTACGGCGTACACGGGGCCACCGCCGTGGTGATGCTGGCGATCAGCGCGCTCTTGTTCGTCGGATAGCCCATCGCCACGCAGCAAGTCTGCCGATCCACCGGATGCGGTCTGCCCGGCCCGTCACGGCGTGGTCAAGGACGGCGCTGATGCCAGCACTCGTAAGACTTGGAAGGAATCATGCTCAGCTTCGACATCACCTCGATAGGCACCGTCCAGAACGCGAGGACGGACGTCCAGCACACAGACAACTGGGGCGCCGTCCGCAGCAAGATCACCGTTGACGAGCGCTTCGGCGATGCGTGCCTCCAGGGCCTGGAGGACTTCTCCCACGTGGAGATCCTCTTTATCTTCGACCGGTTCCCGGACCACGGCGACCACCGCGAGCCCCGCCCCAACCGCGGCCGTCCCGACCTCCCGCCCGTCGGCGTCTTCGCCGGCCGCGGCCCGCGCAGACCCAACCGCATCGGGGTGACGTGCTGTGCCATCGAATCCGTCCACGGCCGCGAACTGACGGTGGTAGGCCTCGACGCGGTCTCCGGCACCCCCGTCATCGACCTGAAGCCAGTGATGGCCGAGTTCCTACCGGACGACGTCAAGCAGCCGGAATGGGTCAGCCACCTGATGTCGGAGTACTTCCAGCCATGAGGCGAGACCTCTGCGATCGACCTGACTCTCGATCAGCGCATCGATCTCTCGTCTCCACAAGCACGCCATCAACAGCCTGAGCAGAATCGTCCAACGTCGTTCCGGCCGAACACGAAAGCGCAGCTCGCGAATGAGCTGGGCTTTCGTTAATCGGACATATCCGATTCTCGGTGCGCCCGAAGGGACTCGAACCCCTAACCTTCTGACCCGTCAGTCGGTGCCTGGCGGGTCAGGGTGGACTGTCGGGCCGATCGGGAATGGCGTCGGCTTTGGCGCCACCAGCCGAGGGCCGTGAAGGCCAGGAGAGCGGCCAGTATCACGGTGAGGGTTCCGGCGCCGGTGTGGTCGAGCAGAGTGGCCAACCGACGCTGGGCGACAGCGGCGGCGTCGATGATCGGATCGTCGGTCGTGGCGCCGCGCAGGATCCGGATCTCGTACCAGCCGTACCAGGCCACGTAGGCTCCGGCGGCCACGAGCAGCGCGCCACCGAGGCGGGACAGCAGCGGTGCTGCGCGGCGGATCCGGCGCAGCAGGCCGTCGCGGGCGAGGGCAACGGCGAGGGCGGCGACTCCGACGGTCAGGCCCATGCCGGCCGCGTACGCGCAGAACAGCCCGACCCCGGCGACGGTCGAGCCGGCGCGGAAGCTGCTCACCACGATGGCCAGGAACGGGCCGACGGTGCACGACAGCGACGCCGCCGCGTAGGCGGCGCCGAACACCACCATGGACGGCAGTGACCGGCGCACGGTCGGGGCACGCGAGACCGCCAGCCGCAGCCCGGGCAGTTGCCGGCCGGCCAACAGCCAGCCACCCACCCCGACCAGCAGCACGCCCAAGGTGACGGTGACCCAGGGCAGGTGTCTCTGCACCGTGCCCGCCACCGGGGTGAGGACCAGACCGAACAGGCCGAAGACAGCGACGAAACCGGCGGTCATCGCGGCCGTGGCGGCCAAGGCCCGAGCGACGGCGGCACCACGACCGGCCGTCGTTTCGTCGGCCACCAGGAGCGACAGGTACGCCGGCAGCAGCGCGAACCCGCACGGGTTGACCGCGGCGAGCATCCCGGCGGCCACCGCCAGACCCAACGGCGCGTCGCCCATCTCAGCCGGCCAGCAGCGGGTCGAGCACGTCGGGCAGCTTGTCGACGTCGGCGCGGCCCCGGGCCACGACCGTCCCCGCACGGTCCAGCACCACGAAGGTGCTCTGCTCGGTCATCTTGAACCGCTTCCACACCACGCCCTGCTCGTCGGCCAGCTGCGGAAAGCCGGACAGCTTGGCCATCCGCACGAAGTCGTGCATCGCCGGCACGGTGTCCAGCCCGGCCACTCCGACCACGGTGACCTTGCCCTGGTACCTGGCGGCCAGATCGGTGACCGGCCGCGCCTGTCCCAGGCAGGTGGGGCACCACGGGGCCCAGAACCACAGCAGCGCCGGCTTGCCGGCCAGGCTGCGACCGTCGAAGCTGTCGCCGTCGAGGGTGGCGGCGGTGAAGTCGTAGCTGTCGGTTCCCGCATCGGTGGCCCCACTGGTCGAGCCCTCCGGCGTGGCCACGTGATCACCGGTGTCGTTCACGCAGCCGGCCAGCGCCAGCGCGCCGACCACCATCAGGGCAAGGAATGCTTGGCGTGCCTTCATCGGTGTTCCCATTCGTCTGCTGACCGGTCGGCGTGCCGCAGCCGCCCACCGATCTACGGATCAGATCAGGTCGAGGGTGGCGGCGGCCTGCCGTACGAGGTCCTCGTCCTCGCCGAGCACGAGCGCGGTGTGCGGGCGGCGGGAGCAGAGGACGACGACGCCGTCGAGGTGCATCATCGCGGCGCCGTCGGTCCCGATCGGGTTCTCGGGCTGTGGGGCCATGGGGAACGGTTCGTCGCTGACGTAGACCAGCAGTCGCCGTCCGGTGTCGTCCCGGTAGGCGTACCCGGTGACCGGTTGCCCGGCCAGGTCGCCGGCGCTCGCGCCAGCTCCGGACAGGCGCAGCGCAGACAGGTCCGGGCCCGATCGGGTGGGGACGGTCGTGCCCGGCAGCCGGCCGTCGTGGTAGCCGGTGACGGCGACGGTGATCTGCGGTGCCGGCGCGGACCCGCCGTCCCGGCCGACGACGACCACCGCGCCGAGCACCGCGACCAGGACCAGCGCGGCAGCCAGCGTCCACGACCGGCGGGCCGTTCTGGGCCGGCGTTCCCCGAGCGAGGGCATCCACCCGTCGAACACGGCCTGGTGGTGGGGTGGGACGTGCCGCTCGGCGACGACTCCGGCCAGTCGGGCGGCCAGGTGCGCCGGTGCCGGTTCCCGGGCCAGGTGGACCAGCGCCCGGCCCCGGCGTCCGGCGTCGACCTCGGCCCAGCAGCGATCGCAGGTCAGCAGATGCTTCTCGAACGCCTCACGCGGCCCGTCGGGCAGCTCACCGATCAGATAGGCGCCGACGGTGGCGTCGTCGTGGTGGTGCCTCACTCCGCCGTCACCCCCTGTCGTTGCAACAGCTCCGCGAGTTTCTTGTGCCCGCGGTGCACCCGGGCCAGTATCGTGCCGCGCGGCGTGTCGGTCATCGCCGCGACCTCAGCGGCGGTGAACCCGCACAGACTCATCAACGCGATCGCCTCCCGTTGCGCGGCGGGCAACTGCCACAACGCGCGGTGCACCTGCTCGCGGACGAGCCCGCTCATCGCCTCGCCCGCCGTGTCGCTGCTGGCCTGAACTGTCGCCCCGGCGTCCGGGTCCAGGACCTCGACCGGACGGACGGACTCGTACCGCCACCCGGCGCGCGCGGCGTTCAGGCAGATCGTCGCCAGCCAGGCCCGCGCGTCCTCCGGTGGCCGTTGCCGCCAACCCCGCAACGCCCGCAGGTACGTCTCCTGCACCAGGTCCTCGGCCTGCGACCGCGACCGGGTAAGCCGCCGGGCCAGGTTGTAGACCAGGTCCAGATGCTCGTGCATCGCCTGAAGGAACTCGTCGTCGCTCATCCACCTACCCATCCGACCGGGTAGGACCCGCCGCAGCCACATCTGATTGCACCAGTGTTCCTCTCCTCGACAGCGGAGGCGTCGGCCGATCGGACAGGCAATCAGGTTCGGCACCCGGACGTCCTGTGACGGTGAGAGCGTCCGCCGTCGTGGACGCGAAGGTGTACCGGCGGGCACACGCCGGCACGAGGAGGAGGATCATCATGACAACCACACACACTGCCGCAGGGTCCGTCGCGCTATCGGCCCGTCTGGTCGCGGGTGTCGCCGGTGGTCTGGTCGGCGGTGTCGCCTTCGGCGTCATGATGCAGGCGTTCGGCATGCTGCCGATGGTGGCGATGCTGGTCGGCAGCGAGTCCGTGGCGGTCGGGTGGCTGGTCCACCTGGCCAACTCCGCCCTCTTCGGCGCGCTCTTCGCCGTGCTGATCGGGAGGTGGGCGGCCAACCTGCCCGCCGCACTCGGGGCCGGCCTGGCGTACGGCCTCGCGTGGTGGGTCCTCGGCGCGCTGCTGATCATGCCCGCCTGGCTGGGCATGAATGCGATGATCTTCCAGTTGGACACCGGAGCGTGGCGCAGCCTGGCCGGTCACCTCGTCTTCGGCCTGCTCCTCGGCTTGGTCTATGCCGTGACGGGTGCGCGCGCTGGGCGGGTACGGGACCGCAGTTGAATCGGCGGCCCGAGCGCGCGGGCGCACCGGCCGATGCGCCCAGATCGAGGATGAGCCGGCCGGTGACCGTCGCCGGATATCCTGCCGCGTCGGCGGCCACGGTCACGGTCACGGCGGCCAAGATCCAGCCCGCTCTCAGCGGAACTTCACGGGGAGCCGTCGGGGCCGCGAGCAGCACCGAGCTGTCCGCCGACGCGCCCTCAGCGTGCGGCGGCCTCGGGGCCCGGTCCCTGTCGCGACGGTTGCCCGGTCACCTCGTACAGGGGCAGGAGCCGGCGGAGCGTGGCGTTCTCGCCGGGGTCGAGGACGGCGTGCTGCACGCAGGCGGGGACGAGGCGGTCCTGTTCCGGGTGGGCCATGGCGTAGGAACAGGACAGGAGCCGGTCCTGGGTAGCCCGGACCTCCGGGTCGTCGCTGAAGGTGCCCTGTTCGAGCAGCGCCCAGGCGGGGCGGACCTGGTCGGCGGGAATGAAGCTGTGCATCACGAAGGTCATCGGGCGGGCCCGGCGAGTCAGCAGTCGGACGCCGCCGGCCCGGCGGGCCAGTCCGGCGGCCCAGCGCAGCCCGGTCCAGGTGGCGGTGGGATGCGTGACGAGAGCGCGCAGCAGGCGGACGGCGAGCAGCCGGAGCGGAGTCCCGCCGACGTTGACGCCGCCGAGGTGGCGAAGGAACGCGTCGCGGGCGGCGAGGTCGACCGCACGCCGGTCGTCGATCAAGGGGATCCAGCGGTCGCCGACGTAGAAGCCGAAGGCGGTGCGGTTGCAGCGATCGTCGCCCATCTGCAGGGCCCGCCGGGGAGGGGTCTGTCAAACGTTTGACAGACCCCTCCTGCGCCTGGTCCCAGGTCCACACCATCGCGGTGGGCGGTGCTGTGGTGGTGAGGTGTTGGACCGTGGGGTGGGGCTACCCGTGCGAGAGTGCGAGGACGGCGGTCATGGCGGCGTAGCTGGCCACCAGCAGTACGCCTTCGAAGCCGAGGCGGCCCCAGCCGTAAGTCTGGCGGATGAGCAGCCCGCCGAGCAGGGTGGCGGTCATGAACAGGCTGGTGGTGGTGGCGAGGAGTTCCTGGCTGCCTGCGGTGTGGTAGAGCGATCCGTGCCGGTAGGCGAGGTCTCCGGCGACGAGGGTGAGCACGTCGAGGATGTTGCCGCCGAGGACGGCGGCGACGGCGAGGGTGACCGCCCCGCGGCGGACGGCGGCGATGGCGGTCACGGTCTCCGGGAGTGCGTTGACGATGCCCATGAGTACGACGCCGACGAACCCGGCGGTGAGCCCGGTGATCTCGATGAGGCTTTCGGCGGCGAGGGCGACGAGCCAGCCTCCGGCGGCGACGAGCAGCCCGACGGCCGCGAACTGGCTCCACAGCCAGCTCAGGTGGTGGCGGTTGAGCGGGTTGTCGTGGTGGGGGACGTCGGGTCGGGTTTCGGCGGTGGCGATGGCCTGCCACATGGGTTGCGCTCCGGCACGGCGGATGAGGAACAGCCCGCCGAGGTATGCGGCGACGAGTACCGCGGACATGGGGTCGACGTCGGCGACGGTGGTCTCGGGCAGGTAGCTGGCGAGCAGCGCGAGGGCGAGCAGCGCGATCAGCAGGCAGCCGGAGAGCAGGTTCGACAGCGACGCGGCGGCGTGTTCCAGGTTGGCGCGGCGGTGGAATGCGTCGGCCACGGCCACGGCGGTGGTCTGGGCGGCGATACCGCCGACGGCGTTGCTGTAGGCAAGGTCGGGTTGGTCGCTGGCGGCGGCGACGATGGTCATGATGATGCCGGACAGTCCGGTGACGATGCCGAAGAACACCACGCCGAACAGGGCCTCGCCCCAGCCGGTGCGGTCGGCGAGGGCGTCACCGAGGCCGGCCAGGCGAATGCTGCCGACGACGGTGATCGCCCCGGCGAGGACGAACAGCCCGATACTCCACGAAAGTGGCCACGGCAGGGCGGTCAGGTCCGGCACCGGTGGCGGATTCCCCGATCGGCGGCGGAAATGCCCCGGTCCTGACCGGGCCGGCCGGGTGGCGAGCCGGGGGCGACTACGGTTGGTGCTCCCGGAGGGTCCGGTCGAGGAGGCGTCGAACAGGCCGTGGGTGGCTATGGCGTGCAGGTCACGCTGGTGTTCGTGTTGGTGTTGGTGAACGCGGTGTTCGCGGGCAGCGAGATGGCGTTGGTGTCGCTGCGGGAGAGCCAGTTGCAGCGCCTGGAGCGGACCTCCCGGGCCGGGCGGGTGCTGGCGAAGCTGGCACGGGACCCGAACCGGTTCCTGGCCACGATCCAGATCGGCATCACCCTGGCGGGGTTCCTCGCCTCGGCGGCCGCGGCGGTGTCGCTCGCGACGCCGCTGGTGGGGCCGCTGGGGTTCCTGGGGTCGGCGGCGGAACCGGTGTCGATCGTGATCGTGACGATCCTGTTGACCTTCGTCACCCTGGTGCTCGGTGAGCTGGCGCCGAAGCGGATCGCGATGCAACGGGCGGAGGGCTGGGCGTTGCTGGTCGCCCGCCCTTTGGATGCGTTGTCGGCGTTCTCCCGCCCGGCGGTGTGGCTGTTGAGCAAGGCCAGCGACGCGGTGGTGCGGTTGACCGGCGGCGACCCCCGCGCCCGGCGGGAGGAGGTCACCACCGAGGAACTGCGGGACATGGTCGCCGCGCAGCACAACCTCACCCCCGAACACCGGTTGATCATCTCGGGGGCGTTCGAGGTGGCGGAGCGGATCCTGCGGGAGATTCTTGTTCCGCGCCGAGAGGTGGTGACCTTGTCGGCGTCGTTGACCGCGCCTGAGGCGCTGCGGGAGTTGGGCAGGTCGGGGCAGACCCGCGCCCCGGTGGTGGGGCGCGGCGGGCTGGATGAGACGGTCGGCGTGGTGCACATGCGGGATCTGCTCGACCAGGCTGGCCCGGTCGGCGACCGAGCCAGCGCGCCGTTGTATCTGCCGGAGACGTTGAAGGTGACCGAGGCGATCCGGGAGATGCGGGCGCAGCGGCAGCAGTTCGCCCTCGTGGTGGACGAACGCGGCTCGATCGACGGAATCGTCACGATGGAGGACCTCGTCGAGGAGATCGTCGGCGAGATCTACGACGAGACCGACCGGGACGTGCAGGCCGTCGTGCGGGATGGGGACGGGGCGCTCTTGATGCCGGGCGGCTTCCCGCTGCACGACCTGCCGGACGTGGGCATCGACCTCGACGGGGACACCCTCGATGCCGGCGACTACGCGACGGTGGCGGGTCTGATCCTGGCGCATCTCGGTCACATTCCGAAGACGCCGGGCGAGGTGATCGAGTTGCCGGGTCTGACCGCCGAGGTGGTGGAGGTGACGGGGCGTGCGATCACCCGGGTACGCCTGCGTGCCACGCCGATGCGCGGCGACGGACCGGGGGCCGGCGAGGCCGAGAGCAGTTCGCGACGGGGCCGGGTCGACGGATGACGCGCGCGTGGTGAAGGGCTTCGGGGCACCACACCCAACCCCTACTTCTGGGTAACTATATGGACGCGCTCAGCTACTTCTCAGGTTGCGTTGGTACTTTTCCGGCGCAACGGCTTCCATGATGGATGCCGTTGATCTCGTTGCGGCGCAAGGCTTGCGTATGGAAGTTCCATCGGAATCCGGGTGTCGCCCGACTGGTGGTCGTCAAGGGAGACGCTCGGAGTGTTCAAGAAGATGCTAGGCGCGTTCGGGGTGGGTGGCCCCAGCGTCGACACGGTCCTGTCCAATCCGAACACCCGTCCAGGGTTGCTGCTCGGCGGGCAGGTGAACCTGACCGGCGGCAGCCACGACGTGGAGATCGACCACATCACCGTCGGCCTGGTGACCCGGGTGGAGATCGACGGCGCGGAGGAGGAGCACGACGCGCTGGTCGAGTTCCACCGTGTGCAGGTCGCCGGCGGCCTGCACCTGCGGGAGGGGCAGCACCTGTCCCTGCCGTTCCAGGTGGCGGTGCCGTGGGAGACCCCGGTGACCGACCTGTACGGGCAGCACCTGCACGGCATGACGATGGGCCTGCGCACCGAGGTGGCCGTTCGCGGCGCGGTCGACAAGGGCGACCTCGACCCGGTGTACGTGCACCCGCTGCCGGCGCAGGAGCGCATCCTGGAGGCGTTCGGCCGGCTCGGCTTCCAGTTCAAGGGTGCCGACCTCGAACGCGGTCACCTCTCCGGGCTGCACCAGACGCTGCCGTTCTACCAGGAGATCGAATACTTCGCGGCCCCGCAGTACGCCCACGCCGTCAACGAGGTCGAGCTGACCTTCGTGACCAACGAACACGGCGTGGACGTGGTGTTGGAGTTCGACAAGCGCGGCGGCCTGTTCACCGGTGGCCACGACTCGTACGGTCGCCACCACGTCGCCCACGGCGGCGCCGAGCACGGCGACTGGGCCGCGCAGGTCGACGGCTGGGTCCGCCAGGTCCTCGACGGCCGTCAAAGCATGCACACCGGCCACGGCTACGCGGTGCCCACCCAGGGCTACGGCCCTCCCGGATATCCGCCGCCGCCCCCGCCGCCGGGCTACGGCCAGCCCGCCTACGGCGCTCCCGGCTACGGCCAGCCCGCCTACGGCGCTCCGGGATACGGTCACGCCGGGCCTGGTCATTCCGGTGGCCACTACAAGGACGAGCACCACGAGCACCACGAGCGGCACGACGGGCCCGGCATGGGTGGAGTCGTCGCGGGCGTGGTCGGCGGTGCCGCGCTCGGCTTCGCCGGAGGGATGATCGCCGACGAGGTCTTCGGCGACGACGAGGGCGAGGACGAGGGTGGCGACGAAGACTGAGCCCCTCGCAGATCCACTGTGGATCGCCGCAGAACTTATGATCTAATTCCGTTGTTTTGTCCGCATCCGATCGGAGTGTCCGATCGGAGTTTCGAAGGAGTGTGCATGCCCGTCACCGCCGACCTCACCAAGCTGGTCGACAAGGCCTACCAGGACAAGGCCCTCACCGAGATCGTCGACGCCCCGGTGTCCGCCCTCGCCGGGGTCAGCGACGGCGACGCCAAGCTGCTCAAGCAGGCCTTCGACATCACCACCGTCGGCGACCTCGGCCGCAACCCCTACTTCCGCACCGCCAGCGCCCTGGTCGCCCTCACCGGCGCCAAGTAACGCCCCCGCGATGCCCGGTGGCCCAGGAATCCCTCTGGGCCACCGGGCATCCGCCCGCTCCACCCCCGTCCCCGTCAAGGGACGCGACGGCAGCGCGGCGGTGGTGGTGGTTTCGGCGCTTGCGGGACAGAGCAACAATCGGAGCCGACAGCAACAACCCCCTCTGGAGGGACGGCTCTCGTGGAAGTCACCGGCTTCTTCACCGCGATCATCATCGGTCTGGTCATCGGCGCGCTGGGTCGCCTGGTCGTACCGGGCAAGCAGGACATCCCGATCTGGCTGACCCTGCTCATCGGCGTGGTCGCCGCGGTCCTGGGCACCCTCGTCGCCGGCGCTCTCGGTGTCGACGACACCGCCGGCATCGACTGGATCGAGCTGGCCATCCAGGTCGTCTTCGCCGCGATCGGGGTGGCGATCGCCGCCGGCGCCTACGGCCGCCGCCGCGTCCACTGACCGCCGCGCCCCCCACACCGCCGACCCAGCCTCTCGGCGCGGGGTCGGCGGTGTGCTGTCCGCACCCGGACCCTGCGGCAGCGGACCTGCCGCGCTGCTGGCATTCTGACCCGATCGACACGTGCGACGAGGGAGACCAGGACCGATGGCGACGGAGGGCAGCACGAAGGCCGTGGTGACAGCGCTGGTCGCGAACCTGGGCATCGCGGTGAGCAAGTTCGTCGCCGCAGGCATCACCGGGTCGGCGTCGATGCTCGCCGAGGGCGTGCACTCGGTCGCGGACTCGACGAACCAGGCGCTGCTGCTCATCGGCGGCAGACGCGCCCGCCGTGCCCCGTCGGCGTTGCACCCCTTCGGGTACGCGCGGGAACGCTACGTCTACGCGTTCCTCGTGGCGATCATCCTGTTCACCCTCGGCGGCCTCTACGCCCTCTACGAGAGCTACCACAAGATCACCCACCCGCAGGAGCTGACCTCGCCCCTGGTCGCCGTGGTCGTCCTGCTCATCGCCACGGGCCTGGAGGGCTACGCGCTGCGGACCGCGGTCAAGGAAGCCAACCGCACCCGAGACGGACGCGGCTGGGTCGCCTTCGTCCGCCGGGCCCGCGCCCCGGAACTGCCGGTGATCCTGCTGGAGGACGCCGGGGCGCTGCTCGGCCTGCTCTTCGCGCTACTCGGGGTGGGCCTGAGCGTGCTCACCGGCAACGGCGTCTTCGACGGCATCGCCACCGCCTGCATCGGCGTCCTGCTGGTCAGCATCGCGATCATCCTGGCCACCGAGATCAAGAGCCTGCTCATCGGCGAGGCGGCGCTACCGGAAGAGGTCGCCGCAATCCACACCGCGCTGCTGTCCACCCCCGGCGTGGACCGGATCATCCACCTACGCACCATGCACCTCGGCCCGGAGGAACTCCTCGTCGCCGCGAAGATCGCCATCGACGCCGACGCCGACGGCGCCACCATCGCCACGACCATCGACGACGCCGAGGCCCGGCTGCGCCGGGTGCTGCCGTCCGCCCGGGTCGTCTACCTCGAACCCGACATCGACCGACAGCGCACACCCACCGGTGCCGCCGCAGCCGGCCTCGGCAGCTGACCCGCCCAAGGTTCAGATTCGGAGTCGGGGGCGACGGCCTCCGTGTAGCGCCAACCACTGCCGGGCCGCCAGGCGCAGCGCGGAGTGGAAGCAACGTAGGAGGCGCCATGGGTATCGACGACAAGATCAGCAACGCTTCCGAAGAGGCCGCCGGCAAGCTGAAGGAAGGCGCCGGCCGGGCCACCGACGACGAGCAACTCGAAGCCGAGGGCCGAGGCGACCAGGCCAGCGCGAACCTCAAGCAGGCCGGCGAGAAGATCAAGGACGCCGCCAAGAGCTGAACCGCCCCGCACAGGACGCGGCAGGGTGAGATGACCGAACGGCCACGACGGCACACCCCCGTCGTGGCCGTTCCCCGTGCCAGCCGCCCGGCGGCGGGGGCCGACGGACGGCTCTACGGGTCGACCGCCGACCTCGTCCTCGCCGGGAGGGCGATGTCGTCCCCGGCGTTACGTGCCCACCGGGCGGCGACCACCGCGTAGCCCACCGCGAGGCACCCGTAGCCAGCTGCGGCGACACCGAGCAGCACCGGTGAACGCCCGTCGTCCGGGACGAACCCGGACACGGCCACCATGCCGAGCACGTAGGCGAGGTTGAACGTCGTGTCGTTGACCGCGAACACCCGCCCACGGAAGGCATCGGCGCACTCGTGCTGCACCATCGTGTCGACCACGATCTTGGTGCCGTGCCCGGCGATGTTGACGACGAGGACGACGAGGATCAGCAGCAGCGGGTCGAACGGTAGCCCGAACACCGGCAGCGCCACCGCGACCGCCGCGAACAGCCCGGCAACCCACCGCCACCCGCCGACCCGTCGGGTCACCGGTGGGGTCAGCGCTGCGGCGACCAGCACCCCGAACGCGCCAGCGGCGAAGACCAGCCCCAACTGCGTCGGCACCCCGTCGAGATCCTCACCGGCGAACCGATTGCGGTAGAGCAGCAGCATCGCCAGGGCGAGCACCCCGAACAGCAGCCGGAATCCCGCCTGGGCCAGCATCGCGTACGCGGCGCCGCGCGCCTGCCCCAGATGGCGCACCCCGTCGGCCATGCCGCGCACCACCGCGGCCGCCTCGCCGGCGAGGCCCGGCCGGTACGGCAGCGCCTGGTCGGGGCCCAACTCGTCGCGGGCGAAGGAGAACCGGGCCAGCGCGGCGCAGGCCAGGTAGCCGACCGGCGTGAGCAAAGCGATGCCGGCGTAGCCGCTGTCGCCAGCGGGAAAGACGGTCTGCAACAGGAGCAACGCGCAGCCCAACCCGAGCGAGTACGCCACCGACCCCCCGGTCCCGCCGACCGCGTTGGCGGTCACCAGCCGCCGGTCGGGCACCACGTGCGGAGTCGCCGCCGACAACCCCGACAGCAGCAGCCGGCCCAACCCGATCACCACCAGGACCGAGACGAAGAACAGCGGCCCTTCCGACCCGAGGAAGATCATCGCGGCGATCGGCGGCACGAGTCCCGCCCGGGCCAGGTTGGTCACCACGGTCACCGTCCGGCGGCTCCACCGGTCCAGCAGCACCCCCGCGAACGGCCCCACCAACGAGTACGGCAGCACCAGCACCGCCGCGGCGAACGCGACCGCCGTCGGCGTCGCCTGCCGGTCCGGGTTGAACAACACGCTCCCGGCCAGGGCTGCCTGGAACATCCCGTCGGTGAACTGCCCACTCAGCCGGACGGCCAGCAGTCGCCGGAATCCCGGCATCGCGAGGATTGTGCGGAGATTATGAGTACGGCGATGAGCCATGGTCCGGCAAGCCTACGGTGATGAACGCCGCAGCCGCCGGATCAACCGTCGGTAACCTGGCGGACGAGGCTCCCCCGGCGTGCTGGCGCAGCCCTGGACGGGTCTACGCAAGCACCGGAGAGAGACCCGGAACTTCCCGGGTCTCACCGGCACCATGTACGCCCGGAGCGGAACGGTCTCGTGCGCGCCAGGCGTACGGGAATCCACGACCTGCGGTACGTTGCGGATCCGCTCCATCTGGCATCCGGCGCCCCTGCTGGGATGAAGCGCGGGTCAGCCCTTTTTGATCTTCGGGTAGATCTCCGAGCCGCGGACCTCGTCGTGAGAAAAGACGTGGACGCTCCCGCCGAACCGGGTGTCGGTGAAGTACTGGCCCTGCCGGTCGTTGGCCTCGAACTCGATATCGACCCGCTGGCCGGTGTCCGGGTCGACGCAGGACAGGTCGATGTCACCGTCGCCGCCTCGGACTAACTTCTCGCAGCGGTGACGCTCGATAGAGGTGTCGAAGTCCGTCGGCTCGCTGCCACAGCCAGCCAAACTGAAAGCGACGGCACCCAGAGTCAGCAGGCCGACGGAGCGACGCACGCGGCGAGACCGGCGCAGAAGGGCGATTCTCATAGAGATCTGCAACTCCTCATCCCCTGAAAGACACAACCTGCCACTGAGCCTTTCCGCGTAACGCTGTGCGGCGTTGTGTAGTGTCCGGTTTCAGGTGGTTCGCTGATCGTCGATGTGGAGGATGACCAGGGCTGCGGCGACGATGGCGCCGATCCTCCATGGGCAGAGGCTGATGTTTCGTAGCGCTTTGAACGTGGTCTTGAGCAGGCTGTTGCCGCGTTCACCGAAGGCGCGGAGCCGGTTGTGGGCTCGGTTGAACTGCTGTTGGACGCCGCCGATCTTCTCGTTTCTGGGTTTCTTGAACGCGACGACGATGGTGTCGGCTTCGCCTTCGTAGCCGAGGTCGGCCAGGGTACGCATGTCGTCGCGGATGGTGGTGAGGGTGTCGAGCAGGCCGGGGTGAGTGCGTAGGCCGGTGGTGTCGTGTTTCCGGCCGGGGCGCACCGGGGAGGTCCACAACGGCCAGCCGTCCGGGGCGCACACGACCTGGATGTTCCCGCCGTGGTTGTTGTGTGATGGGTCGGATCGGAGCGCGGTGCCGGTCTTGCGACCGGTCCGTTTCCCCGACCCGCCCGCCGAACCCGCCGTGCGAATTACTCCGCAACGGGCTCTCGACGTGTCTTGCCCGTTGATCAGCCGCTCGTTGTGGCGGCTGCCGATGTCGTGGCCCATGGGGTCGGTATGTTGCTGCCGCGGTAGCGGTAGCGGGTCACAGCGACGCTGGATGCGCCGGTGAAAACGACCCCGTTGTAGGCGAATCTCCACCCCTTGTCGCAGAAGCGGCGGCGGAGTTCCTTCATGCCGAGACGGTTCTTGCCCGCGTACTTATTGCGTATCCACCGCATCAGCCGATGCCACGCGTACTGGTCGATGCTGTGGAACACCTGTTTGGACACACCGTATCGGTGATAGTTCGCCCACCCCGCGAGCATCCGGTTGAGACTGGTGAACAGCTCATCTGGCGCCTGGTCGCGGGTTGACCTGTACGTCTTCGCCTTCACCTTGTCCTTGACCGCCTGAATGGCCTTCTTGGATGGCTTGGTGTAGACGTAGCACCTCTGCGTTCCCCTCTTCCGCTGTCGGCGGATATTCATGCCGAGGAACACGAATCCCTCATCGATGTGGACCACGCGGGTCTTCTCCTGTGCCAGCCGCAACCCCAACGGCGCGAGCACGGCTGCCACTTCCTCCCGCAACGCCTCGGCGTGGCTTCTTTCTCCGAACACCATGACGACGAAGTCGTCCGCGAAACGAATGAGTCGCCAATTTCCCAGGCCGTTCCTTACGCGTTTGGCCCGCTGGTAACTGGTGGACATCTCCTGCCGCCATTGCCGGTCGAAGTGCTCGTCCAGCGTCGACAAAGCGATGTTCGCCAATAACGGGGAAAACGATCCGCCCTGCGGGGTTCCGGTGCTGGTCTCCTTCCGATTCCCGGCGTCAGTCATGACTCCGGACTTCAGGAACGCCTTCACCAGGGCACACACACGCTTGTCCTTGATCCTACGTCGCATCCGGTCGAGTAGTGGCGTGTGCCCGATCTCGTCGAAACAGGCGGCTATATCCGCCTCCAAAACCCAATGGTAATTCCGGTTTCTGGAAGCGAGATAGTGGATCTCGGCGATGGCGTCGTGGGTACGCCGGTTCGGGCGGAACCCATACGAGCACGGCAGGAAATCCGCCTCGAAAATGGGTTCCAACACCAGTTTTAGGCTGGTCTGAACTACTCGGTCAGCGACGACAGGAATTCCGAGCTTGCGGAGCTTCCCGCTCGACTTCGGTATCAACACCTGCCGTACTTCCACCGGCTCGAACTCGCCCGACTTCAACGAGTCCCGAATGTAGCTCAGGAACTCCTCCACCCCGATCCGGGAGGCGATCCAGGCCACTGTGGCCCTATCCACTCCCGGTGTCCTTGCCCCGGCGTTCGAGGCCACACGCTGCCATGCGTGCACCAGGAACGCCGGATCATAGACGAGGTTGTACAAGTCACCGAACCGGCGGGAAGAATCTTCTCCCGCCCAACGGTGCAATTTGGTCTGCATCCTCCGTACCGCGAAGTACGCCGAACCTTCGTCCGGCCACTGCACAGCGCCGGTATTCACCAGCGCGTCTTCGGACATTGCATTCCTTCCTTGACTGACACGCTACCGTCCTTCCCCATGCGCATGGCTTTCCCATACTCGGAGTACTACGACGGCTCCGCCCCACCCGCGCCTTCGGCCGGCATCGCGCCTATCCCCACCCATTCCCTCTGGCCAAGAGTCGAGTGTGGAACGGTCACGGAATGGTTCCCACGTTCACTGTCATCCGGTCGACGAGTTAGGCACCCGGCTATGCCCCTGCGGTATCGCCACGGCTACGCCGTAGACCTTCACTGTGGCCTCCAGACCCAGACAACAAAGACCCAGCCTGGAGTTCCCCGCACGTCATGAAGGGCAGGTACGCACCGCTGACCAGCCCACATCCACCGGGTTGGAGCTGGCGGTGGTTCAAGAGGCGTAACAACACCGGTTCCTCGCGTATACCTTCCCGTCTCGCTCACCGCGCCCGACCCATCCGGCAGTCCTGAACCGACGCGACTTTGTCGAGGCTGCTCCCACCCTCCCCGGCGATCCCCGGATCAGGATGCCTCCAGCTTCATCCCGCCGCTACGACGACGAAAAGTTGGATGGTCTTTCACCCCCATCCGAACTGACAGCGCCTCGTGGCGCACTTCTTCGACCACCACAGGTCCACCCCTTCGGTAGGGCCCGGGGTGGACACACGGTCGGTCTCGATCAGTGTCCCGTCGAGCAGGACGTAGTCGTAGCCGGCGGTCTTCGCCGCCAGCAACGCGCCGTGGAGCTTCGGGGCCCGGGCGGCGAGCACGGTGATGCCCTCGTGGAGGTAGTCGTAGCCGGTGCTGCGGCTGATCGCGTTGTCCCGGGTCAACTGGATCATCCGGGTGCCGTCGAGCAGCCATCGCACCACGAGGACCGCCTGGTGGAAGCAGCTCAACGCGCGGGTCCCGGTGCGGGTGCCGCGGCGTTGCCGTTCGGCGTGCAGCAGGCCGGACAGGAACAGCACGGTCTCCTCGCGGACGCCGAGGGTCGCGGTATAGGTCATACTCATAGCGGCGCGGGACTCCGGTGGCAGTGGTCTGTGAGAGGAACACTTCCTAACGGAGTTCCGCGTTCCTGTCTCCCACGCCGACCCGTCCCCGCGATTCCCACACGTCTGCACTCAACTCGGGCAACACGCTCCGCACTTAAGACGTTACGCGGAAAGACTCACTCCCTCACGCCCCCTGCCGTCGGGGTCACGAGGCCGTCAACGATCGTCATGAACGATACTCGATCCACTAGGGAGCAGAGCATCAAAGCACCGTGACGTTGTGGGGTCTGTTGCGTTGGGCGAAAGCATGATCGGCTTCAGCTTGCCCGGTGTGGTCTGCTTGGCCGGTGCGGTCGCTGTCTCGTGTCCGGTCCTGGTCTCCGACGGCCCCGGCCCCTCCGCCTTCCAGACCGGGCATGGATCAACAAACCCGATGACCAGCCCGCCGACCAGCGCCTTCAGCCACGACTACGACCCCGACCGACTACCAGCAAGCCAGAATGTCCCGTTCTTCCTCCAACTCCCGGATCCGCCGCCACAACGGGGCGTTCTCCTCCTCGACCGAGCCGCCCACCTGCGGCCCCGCCGCCGGTGCACAACGGCAAGGATCGGCACTGCGATGACGGCTCCGGCGATGCCGGCGTCGACGATCGTCTACTGGACCTCGTCCATGCCACTGGACAGCGTCTCGCCGAGGTCGTCGAACTGATCGGCGACCTGGTTCGCCACCAGCAAACCGGCGAAAGTGAGCACGCAGCAGGGTGAACAACCCACCGAGGGCGGCCAACGCAGCCGGTACCCGACATCGGCGCAGCAGCCGGCTGACCGGGTTGAGCAACGCGGCGAGTAGCAGCGCGATGATCACGGCCAGGGACAGTGGAGCGACGGCTAGCAGGAGCCGCCCGATCTGGTAGGCAGTGGCGGCCACCGCCAACAGGCACAACCCGTACAGGGCCGTGACGCGCAGCAACCACGGCACGGCTTCCCACGGTCTTCTCCGAGCCGGTTCTTCGGTAGCCAACGGTTCCTGCCCGGATCAGTAGCCGAGGGCGGCACCCTCGCCGCGCGGGTCCGCGCCCGCCGGTAACCACCTCGTCTGCGGTGCCGGTTACCCCAGGGCAGGCCGGGTAGTCACCGGCATGGTTTCGTCGCCGCGAATCGCTACCCGGAGCCGACGATGACTCCCTGGTGGTGGGTGCTCCTAGTCGTCGTGGTCTGGCTGACCGTCGGCCTACTCACTGCGGCCTGGTTCGTTATTCGAGCCGGCCATCGCCATCGGCTGTGGTACGTCGTCGGTGGGCTACTTGGCCCGCTGTTCATCCCGATCGCAGTGGAACGGGGACGCGCCAACGCGACAATGGTTGATGTGGCGAACCGGCCCCCGACCGGACAGGGCACGGGCCTGCGAGTGGCGGTCGGCGTGGACGGGTCACCCGAGTCCGACCGGGCCCTGCGCGCGATCGCCTGGGCCCTCGACGGCACCGTCAGTGAACTGGTGCTGGTCACCGTGACGAGCCCGGACCTGGTCGGGATGGATGTCGGGGTCGAGCAGCGGGCCGCCCGCCGCATGCTCGACGAGCACGCCGAGGCTCTTACCGGCGAGTTGCCGCCGCCAACCACCGAGATCCTTTGCGGTCACCCGGTGGACGCGCTGCTGGCTGCCGCCGAGGCGCACGACGTCGACCTGCTGGTGGTCGGCCGACACGGCCACGGGATGCGGAACCGGCTGCTCGGCAGCGTGGCCGAGGAGCTGTCCCGCCGTTCCTCCCGCGCCTTGCTGCTCGGCAGCCTGCCCGGCCGGTGAGCCGCTCGTCGGCCGCCCCGTCAGCGCTGGACGCGAGATCAACTCCGGACGCGTCGTGCGCCGCGGCCGGCGTAGGCAGTGATGTCGGCATGTCGAGCCCGCACCGCTGGGCGCTGTGGCAGGGCTGGTGGCAAATCCTGTCCCGGTGCCGATCTGGGTGCCTCGCGCTGTCGGCCCGGCACCCCAGCAGGACGGAGCTGCCCGGTGCAGCACGGCCAGGATCGGCACGGCGCTGACAGCCCAGCCGATGCCCGCAGTCGTGCCGGCGGTGACGGGCCAGGAGCACCGGGGCAGGATTGCAGTTTAGGGCCCGGTCGACGATCAGTGGCGCCAGCAGGTTGCCCTCGAGTTGTTGGACGGCGATGACGGCGAGAACGAACAGGGCGTCGGTGGGTCCGTTGGTAGCGAAGGTGACGAGCCCTGCGGCGCCGACAACGGTGTGCCACGATCGACACGAATCCGCCGAGGAGGTCAGCAGCGCCAGTGGGAGCACGAACGGCACACCGATCAACAGCAGGGCGATGCCTGGGGCGTTCCGGGGTCATCGGCATCCCAGCTCCGAGCCGTCGCGCATCTGCTCCGTGCCGCCGGCATGCCCCGGGACGAGACCGTCGACTGGTCCGGCCGGCAGCCGGCGGACGGGGGGGCGGGGCTGCAGGACACCGAACCGGTCGTGGCAGGCCGGGATCATGCTGCTGGCTTGTCCATGGGCTGACGCACCACTGCGACGGGGCAGGGTGCGTGGTGCAGCAGGGAATGGCTGACGGAGCCGAGCAGCAGTCCGGCGAAGCCGCCCCGGCCGCGTGCCCCGACCACGACGAGCTGCGCGTCCCGGGCAGCGTCGAGCAGGATGGGCGCGGGCTGTCCAGGAAGGGTCAGCTGCTCGACGGGAACGTCAGGATGGCGGTCGTAGCAGCGAGTCACGGATTCCGCCAGCAGCCGGCTCTCCGCCCTATCCGGTTCGTCGCCTCCGTGACCGTCTACCGGGCCGTACGCGTGGACCGCCCTCACCGCCACCTGCCGCCAGCCGGCCTCTGCTAGGGCGAACGCGAGCGCGGCACCGCCGTGCGGTGAGCCGTCGACTCCGACCACCACCGGCCCTCGCAGAACAGGTTCACCCCGTACGACGAGCACTGGGCAGGTGGCGTGCGGGGTGACCTCCATCGCCACCGAGCCGAGCAGCAGCCCGCTGAAACCGCCGAGGCCACGGCTGCCCAGCACGAGCATCTCCGCCGCGCGGACTTCTCCGACCATCACCGCTTGGGCGGCTCCGTCCACCACCGCTCCCGTCACCTCGATTCCGGGAGCCTGAGCGCGGGCCAGGTCGACAGCCCGCTTGACGATGCGATTGGCCTGGTTGCGCAGTCCACCACCTGGCGGGCCCAGCTTCGGCGGGTCGAGCGGTACGTTGAACAATGGCCAGATGAAGGCGTGGACCACCCGCAGCGGCAGACCCCGCCAGCTTGCCTCCCGGGCGGCCTGTCGTACCGCGCGGTCCGCCTCCGCGGATCCGTCGGTACCGACGACGACCGGGGTGCGATCGGTGTCCATCGTTCAGTCCCGATGCGAGATCGGGGAGCTCGCTACCACGAACCCGTACGGCAGGTGATCGGCGATCAGGGCCACCTGCTGGTGGACGTCGGCCAGCTGCCGCTTGATGCGCAGTGCCGGGGCGATGCCCACCCAGCGCGCTGCCGCCAGTAGAGCCAGCTGATGACTGTGGTGCAACCGGTGGAGCAGCCGGGGCGCGAGCTTTTCCATGACGGATCCGGGTGGGGAACTCTTGACCAGGTTCGTCACGGTGGTCGCCTGTCTCATTTGCAACATGTCCATCGCGGTCACCACTTCCCGTGTGCCGGTCCTCACCCTGGTGCCCCGGTTGGACTCCGGTCTCATCGCAACTCCCAGATGGCAGGCGGAAAGAACTAGGCGGCGTACCCCTTTGGTTGCGCGGGTAAACCCGGCCGTCTTCGACGGTTGTTGACGCGGATGCGTCGGTGTCGAGCACCTACGGGCGTGGCTGCCGGATCACGAGATCCTGGCGCACGCGGCTCTCGCCGGTGAGCGAATAGGCGTGGCCGTTGATGGTGACGGTGACTGGCGGGGCTGCGGTGGGTAGTGCGTGCACTGAGACGAAGTGGTGGTTGCAGTGGATGCGGAGCCGGTGCCCGCGGTAGTGCAGATCGAAGTCGAGGTGGGTGAGGGTGTCCGGTAGTTGCGGGTGGAGGTGGAGTGCGTCGTCGCGGGTTTCCAGGCCGGTGTAGCAGCGCTGGAGGATGTCGGCGGTGCCCGCCATCGCGCCAAGGTGGATGCCCTTACGGGTGGTGCCGGCCTGGGTGTCGGACAGGTCGGTGGCGAGTGCGTCACGCAGGAGATGCCAGGACTGGGAGCGTCCGGTGCGGGCGAGGACCCAGGAGTGCACCACACGGCTGAGGGTCGATCCGTGAGTAGTACGGGCGAGGTAGTGGTGAACGGTAGCTGGGATGGTCGCGGGGTCGAAGTCGTAGCCCAGTCGGTTCAGGAGCCCGGTGAGTTCTTCCGCGCTGAGTAGGTAGAAGAGCATCAGGACGTCCGCCTGTTTCGACGTCTGGTAGCGGTTGGTGTGGTCGTCCTCGGCCTCGAGGATTAGGTCGAGGCGGCCGACGTCGCCGTACCGGTCGCGATATGCGTCAAGGTTTAGTTCGTCGAGGTCGGCGAAGCCCTCGAACTGGCTGATCAGGCCGTTGGGCAGGAACGGGACGTACAGACGCCGGCTGAGGTGGTCCCAGTTGGTGACTTCCTGGTCGTTGACCCCCAGACGCCGCCACAGGTCGTCGGTGTGATGCCCGCCGAGCACTCGGTAGGCGTCGGCTGTCCGCGCGAGCGCCCAGGCGGTCATGATGTTGACGTAGGCGTTGTCGTCGATGCCTGCTCCTGGACGGTCGGGGTAGCCGTCGTGGAACTCGTCCGGGCCCATCACTCCCCGGATGTGGTATCGGTCGTCCTGCGGGTCGTGGTCGACGATGGTCGCCCAGAACCGGGCGATGTCGACGAGGAGTTCGGCACCGTAGGTGGCGAGGAAGTCGATATCGTCGGTGGCCTGGTGGTATTGCCAGACGTTGTAGGCCACGGCCAGGTTGACGTGGTGTTGCCGGCGGGAGTTGTCGGGCATCCACCGCTGTGAGAGCGGGTTGTGGAACCAGTCAGGTGTCTCCTCGCGGCCGTCACTGCCGCTCTGCCACGGGAACAGCGCGCCGGCCTGACCGAGCGTGCGGGCGAGTCTGCGAGCCTGGGGCAACCGACGGTGCCGGTAGAGCAGCAGGGCCCGGGTGAGCTCGGGGGTACGCAGGTTGAGCAGTGGAAAGACGAACAGTTCGTCCCAGAAGACGTGTCCCCGGTAGCCTTCGCCGTGCCACCCCCGAGCGGGCACGCCCGCGTCAGCGTCCGCAGTGTACCCGGACAGGGTCTGCGCGACGTGAAACAGGTGTACGTTGAGGGCACGCTGTTCCCGGAGCAGATCGTGGCCGCCGATGCGGAAGTGGAAACGCCGCCAGAGCTGTTCCCAGGCCAGGAGGTGCGTATCCCGTAGAGCGGGGAACTGTGGCGCGGTAGTGATCTCTTCCAACGCGGCGTCCAGCGGTTCGGAGATGGCCCGATCCCGGCAGGTGTACACGGCGACGGTCTTGTCGATCACGACCGGCATTCCCGATGTCATGGTCAGGTGGATCTCGTGCCCGACGTACCCCGGACCACTGAGCTGTTGTAAGGAGACCGGCTCGTCATGCTGGTAGAGCACTGTGCGGGCGGCCTGGGCGATCCGGATACGGGACTGTGTGGTTCGTACGGTCAGCCAGCAGGTATCCCCCCGGTGCCCGGTGGCACAGTCGGTCAGGTGATGCCGGGCCAACGCGCCGTACTCGGCGACGTTGTCGTTGGTGACGCGGGCGTCCAGAAGGCTACGGACAAGCAGCGGTCCCGACCAGTCCAGGGCGGTGATGGTCGTACGGAGACAGGCCACATGCGGACGATCCATGGAGACGATCCGCTCCTGGACGATGCGGGTGCGCCGACCGTGCGGGTCTCGGACCACGATGTCCCGCTGTTCCGCACCTTGTCGCAGGTTGAGCGCCACGTGGTAGTGCGCGACGTGGAACGCCGCGCGGGAGAACCAGGGCCCGTTCGGATGGCGGAACGTCAACGGCAACCAGTTGGGCAGGTTGACCAGGCTCTCGTCGACCCGCCGGCGGCCGCCGACATCGGAGACCAACCGGTTGTAGAGTCCCGCGAGGTAGGTGGCGGGATAGTGCACACCGTCGGCGGTGGACTCGCTCGTCGCGCCGCGGGTCACCTGATAGCCATTGCCCAGCGCCAGCAACGCCTCCCGTGTTCCCTCGTCGGCGGCGTCGAAGCCCTCATAGCGCAGCAACCACTCGTCATCGGGCAGGCGGCACAGCCCGCACGCACGATAAGCCTTCGCCGGGTCTCGCAAGGTCACATCAGATGCTTTCGTAGTCGCTTGTCGATCGCAACCACGGCTGCGGCGGCGGCCGCGGCCGCCAGGATGCGCAGCCAGACATCGCCGCCGATCGGCGCGGTGTTGAACACGCTGTTCATGACCGGCAGGTAGGTGATGGCGAGCTGGGCGACGGCCTGGAGCACCACACCGGCCAGGATCCACCGGTTGGAGAAGAGACCGACGTGCCAGGCCGAGTGGAGCAGGGACCGGCAGCTGAACAGATAGAACGTCTCCACCACGACGAAGAGGTTGAGCGCAGCGGTACGCGCTTCGGCCACACCGGCGCCGCGGTCCAGTTCCCACTGGAACAGCCACCACGCGCCGACGACGAGCAGCGCTGCCACCAGCACGATCCGGACCACGAGAGCGCCGGTCAGCAGGGGTCGACGGGGGTCGCGCGGCGGCCGTCGCATGATGCCAGCCTCCTTCGGTTCGAAGGCGAGCATCAGGCCGAGCAGGACCGCTGTGGTCATGTTGATCCACAAGATCTGTGTCGGCAGCAGCGGCAGGGTGGCGCCCAGGACGATGGCCACGAAGATGACCAGACCTTCGCCGAGGTTCGTCGGAAGCGTCCAGACGATGAACTTGGTGAGGTTGTCGAACACCCCGCGGCCCTCCTCGACCGCGGCTTCGATGGTGGCGAAGTCATCGTCGGTCAGCACCATATCGGCGGCTTCCTTGGCCACCTCGGTCCCACTGCGCGCCATGGCGATGCCGATGTTCGCCTGGCGCAGGGCCGGGGCGTCATTGACCCCGTCACCGGTCACCGCGACCACGTGTCCTCGCTGCTGCAGCGTCTCGACCAGCCGCAGTTTCTGCTCCGGTGACACCCGGGCGAACACTGCGGCGCGGTCCACCGCCTCCGGGAACCGTTCGGCGGGCAACGCCTCCAGGTCTCTGCCGGTGAGCACCTGTCCTTCATGCTCGTCGCCAAGTATGGCGAGGTGGGTGGCGATGGCGGTGGCCGTCGCCGCGTGATCCCCGGTGATCATCTTGACGTCGATGCCGGCGGTGTGACAGGCCTGCACTGCGGGCGCGGCGGCGCTCCTGGGCGGGTCCAGCATGGCCTGCAGGCCGGTCAGGCTCAGGGTGCCGGGCAGGTCCTGTTCGCCGAAGCCGACGGACCCGCCACCAGTGCGCATGGCCGTCGCGAGTACTCGAAGTCCCCGGCCGGCCAGTACCTCCGCCGCACGGAGGGCCGCATCGGCATCCAACGGGCGGTTGTCCCCGTCGGCAGCCATCTCTGACCGACACATCGACACGACCCGCTCGACGCTGCCCTTGACCAGCACGACCTCACGTCCGGAGTCGCGCTCACTGTGCAGGGTGGCCATGTACTGCCGCTCGGAGCTGAAGGTAATGGTGGCGGTACGCGGACACTCCTCATCGAACTGATCGCGGACGATGCCGCCCTTCCCGGCGGCCACCAGCATCGCGCCCTCGGTCGGGTCGCCGGCGAGGATCCACTCACCACTCTCCTCGCGTATCCGAGCGTCGGTGCAACCAGCGCCCGCGAGCAGACACCAGTGCAGCGCCCCACTGGTCGCCGCTTTGGTCGCGGCGCCCGAACCGTCACAGATCTCCCCCTCGGGCCGGTAGCCCGAACCGGTGACGGTGAACTCCCCGTCCGGTGTCCACACCGCCCGCACCGTCATCTGGTTCTCGGTCAACGTGCCCGTCTTGTCGGAGCAGATGACCGTGGTGCTACCCAGTGTCTCGATCGCCGGCAGCCGGCGCACCACCGCCCGCCGTCGCGCCATCCGCGTCACCCCGATGGCCAACGTGATGGTGACCGCCGCCGGCAGCCCTTCGGGAATCGCCCCCACCGCGAGAGCGATGGCCGCGGTGAAGGTCTCGGCCGCGTCCTGCCCACGCAGCACACCGACACCGAAGGTCACCGCCGCCAGGACGAGGATGGCCACCGTCAACACCTTGCTGAACCGGGTCAGCTTGCGGGTCAACGGGGTCGCCAACGTCTCGGCCGAGCTCACCAGCCGGTGGATCTGCCCCAATTCCGTCTCGGCGCCGGTGGCTACCGCGATGCCGGCCCCACTGCCCGCCGTGACCAGGGTGCCCGAGTAGACCATGTTGCGTCGGTCCGCCACATCGGTGACATCCGGCAGTTCCGCCTCGTCCTTCGGCACCGGAACCGACTCGCCGGTCAGCGCCGACTCGTCCACCCGCAGCTCAGCCAGGCGGACCAGGCGCAGGTCGACCGGCACCTTGTCGCCCGGATCCAGCACGATCAGGTCGCCCGGAACCAGCTCGTCCGAGGAGATCATCCTCTCCTGCCCGTCGCGCACCACCCGCGCCTCGGTGCGCACCATCGACCGTAGGCTGTCCAACGCGGCCTCCGCCTTGGACTCCTGCACGTACCCGATCGCCGCGTTGACCAGCACGACACCGAAGATCACTGCCGAGTCGACGTACTCGTCGAGGACCGCCGTGATCACCGCGGCCGCCACCAACACGTAGATCAGCGGATGGTGGAACTGCCGCAGAACCCGGCGCAGGACACCACCGCCACCAGCGGCAGGCAGCACGTTGCGCCCGTACCGCTCCAGACGGCGCGCAGCCTCCTCCCCACTCACACCACGGTGCGGGTCCGTCCCCAGCAGGAGCACCACCTCGTGGGAAGGCATGGCATGGTGCCCGTCCTGGCGAGGTGACTCAGCCGGCTCTCCAGACCTCACCAGCGCCTCACATTCGAAAATCGGACTCACGCCGTCTGCCCCGAAGCCAGGTCACCCTGACCCGGAGAGCGAGCTGCAGTCTGAGCATTCGCTGAAATCCTCGGCCAAACCGACGGCGGCCGACCGATAAACACTCAAAAAGGAGGTAAAAGTTGTACCCCATCGACCCCTCACGGCTCCGCCTACGATCACCGACCGCAGGACTCCTTCCGGCACGGTTGGAACTCTTCGACTTCCTGGTGACAGCGCCGATCTTCGTCCCGGCATGACATGGGACTCCGCCTACTTCGGCGCATGCGGGTGGTCCGGGTGTGCGCCTGGCGCGCCTCTCACCTGGGTTCCCGATCGTCGTGACGGTCCTGTGGCGTAGCCTGCCCGGCGCCGGGCCTCCTCCCGCTGGCAACGGTCACACTCCACGTCTACGGGCCGGACCTTATCGAGAAGGGAACGGGTACCGGACGAGGTCGACCGGCTCGCACTGGTCAGCGGTTGGACAACTCGAGCGCGGTCGTCGTCGAGCTGGAGCGGGAGCTACGGATCGACCGCGACGATCGGCACGGCCCTACCAGCCCGGCCAGCACCAACCTTCCCGCCAGCGAGGCGAGGGAACGGTCACTGCCACACAGATCGACAGTACGATAGCCCCAAACGGTCATAGTGGGACAAGCGTTGGTCACGTCTAGCGGGTGGGAGCGGTGCTCGATCGGGCAGGGGCCACGCTCGGCGCTCAGCCGATCGCGCTGGTCGCCGCGCTCCTCCTGCTGGCCGGCGTGTTGCTGAGACCTCGACGCGGCGGGGAGCGAGATCGTCGACGCATCACGACCCACCGCCCGAGCGATCTCCCGCACGCCTTTACCCTGCGCTTTGAGCAGGGCGGTCTCTTCACGCTCAGCGAAAGACAGATACCGGCCCGACAACGAAGAAAGCGACAAAGGCGACATATCGGCCCCCTGACGGAGCCAGCGGGGTCTGTTGCGTTGGGCGAAAGCATGATCGACTTCAGCTTGCCCGGCGTGGTCTGCTTGGCTAGTGAGGTCGTCGTCTCGTGTTCGATCCTGGTCCCCGTCGTCGTCGGCGTTCGTCGGGTTCCGGTTCCCGCCCGAGGTGATCGTGCTGGCGGTCCACTGGTACCTGCGGTTCGACCTCTCCTACCGAGACGTGGAGGAGTTGCTGGTCGAACGCGGTGTCGAGGTGGACCACGTCACCGTCTACCGGTGGGTCCAGCGGTTCACCCCGCTACTCGCGGACGCCGCGCGGGCCGCCATGCGATCCATACGCCGTAACTCGCCGCGCCCTGGTCGCGACGTCTTCCAGCGGGGCCGAGGCGTTCCCGACCGGCACTCCGCCGCCATCGCGGAGAACACCGCGTATGGCGACGCGGCGACCTTCGACACCGGCGGAGGCGGAGGGGGAACCGACTGAACCCCACCTGCACCAGCCCTGCTTGCCGAACCGCGGGACGCACCCCTCTCAACGGGTCAGCCTGTGGCTGCCATCGCGGCCTGCAGGTGATCCTGGATGTCTTCGTCGAATGCGACGAGTCGTACCCGTTGAACGTTCGTCGGTACGGACCCGAGCGTTGCTACGGCGATCCGCGCCGCCCGCTCGGCAGGAAAGCCGTACACGCCAGTCGCGATCGCCGGGAAAGCCACAGTCCGGGCGCCGAGCTCATCCGCGACCTGCAAGCTCCTGCGGTAGCAGGAGGCCAGAACATCGTCCTCACCGCAGCCGCCGCCCTCCCAGACCGGCCCGACCGTGTGGATGACGTGCCGAACCGGCGGGTCGAGGTCGAACGCCGGGGTCGGCATCGCCTCACCCGGCTCGCACGGGCCGATCACACCACCCGCCCGGGCCAGCCGAGGCCCGGCAGCACCGTGGATCGCCCCGTCGACACCACCGCCACCCAGAAGCGACTCATTCGCGGCCGTGACAATGGCGTCCACGTTCTCCCGCGTGTTGTCACCCAGGACGACCTCGATCACCACCACAGCAGAATCCTGGCACATCAACGAGGGCACATGGCCATCGTCCGCAACCGGCCACGCAACTCCGTCCAACCTGATCAGAAGACGCGACGCCCGGCCTACGGCAAGAGGACGCCGACCCTGACAGCTGCGAACTCGGTGGTGTGAAACCGGGCCCGGGCGCGAGGAGGCATGATCCGTTGATCGCTCGGGCTCGGCAGGCATGGCTTGGGATGGCTTGAGTTGCGATGGCCTTCCCTGCCGACGGCGGCATAGAAGTAGCTGTCTCGGCCAGATCGCTGCTCTGCCCGCCAGGCTGGGCCGGGATCGTCGATTGCGGCGACGCCGCCACCGTCACCGTGCCGACAGGCGATTGGGCCCGAGTCATGCGCGAGAGACTGCGCGGTTTGCCCGTCGAGATACTGACCGACTCTGACCGGCTGCGCACGGTCCTGCCGTTCACCGAGGTACTGGGTCCGGCGAGCCTGGCCTACCTCGACGAGTACGACTTCCGACCGGCCGGACTCGACACCATCGATGTGGCCCCGGCGAACGCGCCGAAGAACATCATTCGGGCAGAGTAACTGGATAGGTCTGTGGCGGGTCCGGTCCTGGTCCTTCGTGGAGGCTGGTAGGTTCCGGTGTCGTGTCCGCCCAGCCGCCGCAGCCTTCTTATGAGGAGTTGCTCGCGCGTAATGCGGAGTTGATGGCTCTGCTGGAGAAGGCTCTGGCTCGGATCGCCGAGCTTGAAGCCCGGTTGGGGATGTCGTCGAGGAACTCTGGTAAGCCGCCGTCGTCGGATCGGAACGTGTCAAGGGATTGAGGCCAACGGGAGTTAGGCAGCTTGTGGCACGGGTTTCGTTTGCTGGTCGGGTTTGTTGATCCAGACCTGTTGGGGCAGGTCGAGGATCTTGGGTAGGGGCCGGGTGGTGCCGAACCGTTGCGGGTGGGCCGTTCGGGCTGCGGCGAGGGTGGTTTCGCGGTTGGCGCGGACGGTGTGGTGGCGGCCGTGGTGGACGTCGGCGGGGGTGTGCAGGCCGATCCCGGAGTGCCGGTGGGCGTGGTTGTACCAGGTCACGAAGTCGTTCATGAACGCTCGGGCGTGGGCGAGGGACGCGAACCGGTCCGGGAAGACCGGCGCGTACTTCAACGTCTTGAACCAGGCCTCGCTGTACGGATTGTCGTTGGACACCTTCGGCCGGGAGTGCGAGCGAGTCACGGCGAGGTCTTCGAGGAGATCAGCCACCGACTTCGACGTCATCGAGGTGCCCCGGTCGGCGTGCACGACGTGCGGGACGCCGTGGACGTCGAACACCTCACGCATCATGCTCTCGGCGAGGGGACCGGACTCGCGGGCGTGCACCCGGACCCCGACGATGTACCGGGAGTAGATGTCGATCATCACGTAGGCGTCGTAGTAGACGCCCTTCACCGGTCCGGCCAGCTTCGTGATGTCCCAGGTGTAGACCTGCCCCGGTGCGTCGGCGACCAGCTCGGGACGCCGGCGGGCCGGGTGCCGGGCCAGCCGGCGACGCTCGCGGACCTGCGCGTGCTCACGCAGAACCCGATACATGGTGGCGATCGAAGCGACGTACACGCCCTGGTCCAGCAGCGCCGCGTAGATCTGGGCCGGGGCCGCGTCGACGAACTCCGCACTGTTGACCAGCCGCAGGACCCGCTCACGCTCGACCGGGGTGAGCGCGTTCGCCGGCGCTCGCCGCACCGGCGCCGCCGGTGTCGGCCGCCGCCGGTCACGTACGGCGCTGGACCGGGCGATCCCGGTCAGCCGTCCCGCGTCCCGCGTCGGAATCCTCGCCCCGGTCAACTGGTGGTAGGTGTCCATCAGCGTCTGCCGAGCCCGAACACGTCCGGACCGTCCGGCTCGCTCCTGGAGATGTCCTCCAAGAGCTCGCGCGCTTTTCCCATGATCGTCAACGCCGTCTCCGTCCGCGCCAGCCTGGCCCGCGCCAACTCCAACTCACGACGCAACCGGGCGATCTCCGCCTGCTCCGCCGACGGCCGCCCGACCGTCTCCCCGACGGCCTTGCCCTGCAACAAGCCGGCATCGCGAGCCCGGCGCCACTCCGACATCAACGACGAGTACAAACCCTCCCGCCGCAGGAACGCCCCACCCTCACCAGCCGCGACAGCCTGCTCATACCCGGCCAGCAACTCCAGCTTCTGCCCCGGTGTGAACGACCGCCGCGCCCGCGGCCCGCCCGAACGCGGACCCTTCCTACGACTCATGACCCCATCCTGGGCCGCCACGACGTCAACAGCAGTACTCAACGCTTCTCGATCCTGACCTCGCCCTGTCCGGCGGACTTGCTATGAACCGCTGGCCTCAACTCACCCTGACAGACAGGGATCAGACTGTGGGTCCTGACCAGGCCAGACACGCTAAGTTGACGGTATTGGGCTTCGCCCCCGCACCTGTGATCTCTTGTGGAATCCAAGATCGATCCAAAGCTTGTCGATCCCGTAGTCCTGGCGGCACTTGACGCTTATGCCGGCCAGATCAGAGTGCTTCGCCGAGAGGTGCTCTACGAACATGGTGGCGATTCCGCCACGGCGGTGTTCCGTGCTCACGCACAGATAGGCGAGGCGGACTCGCTGGTAGGCGACTCCGTAGAGCGCGAACCCGATCACTCTGCCATCTTGCTTGGCCACCAGCAGGTGCCCATCCCCGGCCGCCTGCTCATAGGCCCCACGCATCTGCATACCGAGTCGAGCCCTGAACTGGCAGCCGAGCTCGAACGCCTGCGCGACCGCGTCGCTGTCGTCAGGTCGCACCGTCTCTAGCTGGACAGGTCCGGGCGAGGTCGAAATCGACATGCACGCAGTGTGCCTGCCTGATAGCTCCGATGACATCGACCGCGCGTCTTAAAGATCGACGCTCAACTGGGAGTTGCCCCCTGGTCCTGGACACTTGAGCCTTGGATCGTGATGGTCCGGGGAGATCAGGAGTCTCTGACAGATGGTGATGAAGCACTACCCCGCCGAGTTCAAGGCCGACGCGGTTGCGTTGTACCGGTCTCGGCCGGGGGCGACGATCGCGCAGGTCGCTGATGATCTCGGGGTGAATCGGGAGACGTTGCGTAGTTGGGTGCGCGCCGATGATCAGCGTCGGGGCGCGACGTCCGGGCCGGCGGCGCCGCCGGCGGCCGGCTCGGTGGAGGACGAGAACGCCGCGTTGCGACGCAGGGTCCGGGAGTTGGAGGAAGAGCGGGACATTCTGCGGAAGGCGGCCCGGTATTTCGCCGGGGAGACGCGCTGGTGAACCGCTTCCAGTTCGTCGCCGACCACCAGCAGCGCTACGGCGTGAAGCGGTTGTGTCAGATCATCGGGGTGTCCCGGTCGAGCTTCTACTACTGGCGCTCGGCCGCCGAAGCGCGGGCCGCCCGCCAGGCCGCGGACGTTGCTCTCGTGGGCCGGATCCGGGCGGTGCACGCGGCTCACGACGGCACCTACGGGGCACCACGGGTCACCGCCGAGCTGCGCGATGCCGGTCTGGCGGTCAACCGTAAGCGGGTCGCGCGGGTGATGCGCCGCTTCGGCGTGCAAGGACTGCGGCTGCGACGTCGCACCCGTACGACGGTGCCGGACCCGGCCGCGGCGAAGGCCCCGGACCTGATCGGCCGGGACTTCACCGCCGGGCAGCCGAATCAGCGCTACGTCGGCGACATCACCTACCTGCCGGTGGGTGAGCGCGGGTTCCTCTACCTGGCCACCGTCCTGGACCTGCACTCCCGGCGCCTCGCGGGCTGGGCGATCGCGGATCACATGCGCACCGACCTGGTCATCGACGCCCTGCACGCCGCGCAGCGGACCCGGGGCAGCCTGCACGGGGCGATCATGCACACCGACCACGGAGCTCAGTACACCTCTCGGGCCTTCGCTGCCGAATGCCAGGCCGCCGGGGTCCGGCAGTCGATGAGCGCGGTCGGTAGCTCCGCCGACAACGCCGCCGCGGAGTCGTTCAACGCCACCTTCAAACGCGAGACCCTGCAAGGCCGCCGCGCCTTCACCGACGAACACGAAGCCCGACTGACCGCGTTCCGCTGGCTACACCGCTACAACACCGTCCGACGCCACTCCCGACTCGGACAGCAATCACCGATCACCTACGAGAAGAACACCAGGCCAGCGCCAGCTACGCTGGCCCCGGCCGCATAAAACCCGTGTCCAGGATCAGGGGTCAAGCCCCCGGCGCTGGCATGACACGACCATGCCAGGAGTCCACACCGATAGTAATCTATACCACTCCTACCGGCCGAATGGTGAACAAATAACACAAAGGCGGACCGGTTCGTTCTCGGGCCTGGTGAGGATGGGTGCTTACCAGGTCAAGGGGGGATCATGAACGGTCACGGTGTCATCGTGAAGCGGTGCCGATGTGTGGACCCGGAGACGGGCAGGCGGCGCGGTGCGTCCTGTCCGCTGTTGGCGCAGCGCGGGCATGGCAGTTGGTACTTCCACTGCTCAACCCGAAACCTGCTGGGACGGGCGGAGCGGATCCGTCGGGGTGGTTACCCGTCGGAAGCGGCGGCGCGCAAGGCCCGCGACGAGCTGCTGGCGTTGTCGCGTGAGGAGCAGTCCGGCCGGTGCTGGACGGTCGCCCGTTGGTTGCGGTACTGGTTGTCGACCAGGAACCGGATCCGGCCGACGACGCGAATGCACTACACCCACGACGTCGAGCGGTTCCTGATCCCGCACATCGGCCAGCTGATCCTCGGCGACCTGAACCCACGGCAGCTCACGGCGGCGTTCGCGCAGATCGCGGCCACCCGTAACCGGTCGGGGCAACTGCAGAGCGCGTGCACCTTGCGGCACGTCCACACCACGTTGCGGGCGGCGCTGACCGGCGCCGTGCGCGAGGGCCTGCTCACCCATAACCCGGCCCGCCACCTGGAACTACCCGCGCGCCCCCGTCCACAGGCCCAGGTGTGGACCGAGGCCCGGGTCGCCGAGTGGAACGCCACTGGTGAACGGCCCACCATCGCCGTGTGGACACCAACGCAGCTGGCTGCCTTCCTCGACTACGTCCGCGACGACGGCCTGTTCGCCCTGTGGTGGCTGATCGCCCTGCGGGGCCTACGCCGAGGGGAGGCAGCCGGCCTGCGCTGGAGCGAAGTCGACCTACACGCGGGGCAACTGTCGGTGGTGCGGCAGCGCACCACCGCCGGCTACCACGTGCACGAAGGGCCACCGAAGTCCGCGACCAGCCGCCGCAGCGTGGCCCTGGACCAACACACCGTACGAGTGTTGCGCCAGCACCGCGAGCGGCAACACCAGCGGCGCGGCACGCGGGCCGCGATCGGAAAGGTGTGGCACGACAGCGGCTACGTGTTCACCGGCCCCAACGGGATGCCGGTCCATCCGGGCTATCTCACTCAGCGGCTACGGCTGCTGGTCAACCGGGCAGGGCTGCCGCCCATCCGACTACACGACCTGCGGCACGGCTCCGCGACCCTGGCCCGGGAAGCCGGCGCCGATCTCAAGGCGGTGCAAGACCAACTCGGGCACGCCAGCATCCAACTCACCGCCGACATCTACACCAGCGTCCTGCCCGAATCTCAGCGGGAAGCCGCCGAAGCCACCGCCCGCCTGGTCCTTGACGCCGGCAAACCCGGTGCCGAGATCCGCCGCCAGCTCAGCCACAACCCGAAGCCACCGCAGGAACGCCCCGACGAGGTGCCAGCGGTGACAGCGCCCGCCTGCCGCGCTCGGCGCAAGCCATCCTCGGCAACGAGAGCCCCCCGGCTCCGATCCTTGGTGCACCGACGACCCAGCCAGGCACACGAGTCCCGCTGACGATCGTCGTCTGGGGCTCCGGGCGGCGCCGCGACGGGCGAGCATCATCGTCGCCTGCCGGCCCGGACCCCTGACGGTCGCTGCAGCGCCAGGTGCGGCGAGCTCGTGCCGAACGTCGGGTAGCAGCTGTCGCCGATCACCCGCAGGGCGCTCACGTTCCGAGGCTGGTTGGTCGCCTGCTGTAGATTGCACTGTCGTGCTTCTCGTGGCAGCGAATCCGGAGCCCGCCCCGCAGCCCACGTTCTGGGAGAACGTCGTCTGCATCCTGTTCTTCTCGGCAGTCGCCTTGCTGTACATCTGCTACTACTTCGGCTTCAGGATCGACGCCAAGTGCCTTGTCCTGACCAAGACCACCAGGAAGCCGTGCACGAGGGACGGCAAGATTCTCGTCGGCTGTCGGCAACACAAGCGACAGAAGATGGTGGCATGGGTTCGTCACCTTGGCGCCGCTAACTTGCTGGATCCCTGGCTCTGCCGTTTGCACATCGTGCCGCCGTCGTTCGCGCCCCTGCCGATCTCCCCGACGCCACCAACTGCTCACAGTGTCGCGGCACCGGCGGTGACCGAGACGCTCAGCAGGCGCATGACGGTCGAAGCCCGGATCGCGTTATGGGCGTTGGCCTTCGGCGTCCTCCAAGCGTTCACGGCCCTCGTCGCGCTCGCTGTCGACATCGCCGCTGGCACGTAGAAGTCCAGCACGACGCAAGTTCTCTTCGACGCCGCGGCCTATCGTCTCCTCGGCGGTCGGCGGGATCGGTATGGCCCGCCAGAGGTGGGTCGGCAGCAGCCGGACACGCCTCCGGCGTCGAATCGAGATCGACCAGCGCGACGGACCCGCGGTCCGCCAACCCTCGGCACCACACCAGAGAATGTGACTACTTCTCGCAAACTTTCCTGAGGTGCGAAGTAGGGAGTGGCTATGGCCAGTTCGGGAACTATCTACAAGCGGTGTGGCTGCCGGCACAACGGCACGAAAAAGCGGCTGGAGCAACACTGCCCCCGCCTGCCGGAACGCGGCCACGGCACCTGGTACTTCGCCTGCTCCGCGACCGACGCGTTCGGCAGGCCGGCACGGTCCCGCCGAGGCGGCTTCCGCTCCAAGGCGGCCGCCGGCCAGGCGCGCGACGAGTGGCTGACCCAGACCGGCGAGGAACGCACCGCGCAGGGATGGACCCTGGAGCGGTGGCTGCGATACTGGCTCTCCACCCGCACCAAGATCAAGGACACCACCAGGGCCCAGTACGCCCGGGACATCGAGCAGTTCCTCATCCCGCACATGGGCAGGATCACCCTGGCCGAGCTCAACATCCGGCGAATCCGCGGCGGCTTCGACGACATCGCACAGACCACGAACGGGCGCGGCCAGCCACAGTCGCCCTCATGCCTGCAGCACCTGCGGACCACCCTTCGCGCGGCGCTCAACCTCGCTGTCCGGGAGGGCCTCCTCGACGCCAACCCGATCCGGCACCTCGAACTCCCGTCCTACCGCAAGCCACACGCCCAGGTCTGGACACCGGCCCGCGTCGCGGAGTGGAGGGCAACCGGTCGACGGCCGTCGGTAGCCGTGTGGACCGCGCCCCACCTCGCCGCGTTCCTCGACGCGGTCACCACCGACCGGCTCTTCGCCCTGTGGTGGCTGATCGCCCTACGCGGCCTCCGCCGCGGCGAGGCATGCGGCCTACGCTGGACCGACATCGACCTCGACCACGGCGTGCTGTTCATCTTCCGCAGCCGCACTGTGGTCGGCTACCGGATCATCGAGGGAGAGCCCAAAACGGCCGCCAGCACGCGCACTGTCGCTCTCGACCAGCACACCGTGGCCGTGCTCCGCGAACACCTGCGCCGCCAGCGTCAGCAACAGGCCGCCCGCGAGGCGGCAGGCAAAACCTGCTACGACAGCGGCTACGTGTTCATCCGCCCCGACGGCAGGCCGCTGCACCCCGAGTACGCCACGCGGCACTTCACCCGACTCGTCAAGCGGGCCGACCTCCCACCGATCCGGCTTCACGACCTCCGCCACGGCGCGGCGTCCCTCGCGCACGAAGCCGGCGCCGATCTCAAGACCGTGCAAGATCTACTCGGTCACGCGAGCATCGTCACCACCGCCGACACCTACACCAGCGTCCTGCCGTATGCCCAGCGTAAGTGCGCCGAGGCCACCGCCCGGCTGGTTCTCGCCGCAGCCCGCCGAACCCGCGAAAAGATCAGGAAGAGGGGCCGAAGCAACCGCCCCAACCCCCGCCCAAAACAAGCGCACACACCGCCCGCCAAGCAGGGGTGACGCCAACGCGAAAGACCAGGTCAAAGCCTGCGCGACCCGCCCAAGATTACAGAAATTGACGGCACCCACATGACACCCACTGTCCAGACGGGGCGATCAACAAGAAGCGCCCCGACCGCGTTTCCGCAGGCCAGGCGTTCTTTGATCTTGTGCGCCCGAAGGGACTCGAACCCCTAACCTTCTGATCCGTAGGTGGAAGGGTAGCTAACCTCTCCCACCGAATACAAAGTCTCACACCTCGTGCTGTTTCGCAAGCCCTTCGTCCAGGCGAAGGGCTTTCCGTTTCGGCTGGTCCGCGCGCTGCGGTCAACGGGTCCAGCAGGTGGCCAACTGATGGCGACGGCAACGTGCTGGGCTTGCCGCGTTCGTGCTCGCTCGGTGCCGAACATCGGAGCACCATCGGAGCACCACCCGCCCTGCCTGGGCGCCCGCGATGGCCCTTATATCCTGGCCGCGTTCGGGCACAGCGGGGCCACGGCCCCGGGCAGCAGCCAGCGCCCCTCCTCCTGTGCCCACTGGGCGCGAACCCATCAGTCGTCGGTGAAGGCGAACCGAGTGCGAAGCCGGTTGAACCCGACTATCTGATGATCATCTCAACGTTCTCGGCCGCTCTCAGGAGCGACTGCTCGATCTGGTTGACCATGATGCCGATGAACTGTTCCCGGTTGGTGACGGCGTCCGGAGCGTCGCCGACCAAGGCGGCGACCGCCATCCTACGGGTTCGTTCCCGCTGTTCGCCGCGCTTGCTCTCGAGTCGTTTGAGCAGACGTTCGTCGGTCTGCGAGTTGCGCATGCGTAATGGCACGTTAGCCACGTCGAAGGTTAACGCAGTAAGCGCTCCGATAGAGGTGCCAGTGACTGCTCCGACGACCGCGCCGAGCGCCGTGCCGAGCACTGGGATCGGGATCAGCGATCCAGCTCCGCCGCCGACTACCGCGCCGCCGACGAAGCCGGTACGCAGCAACGCATTCCGTGACGATTCAAAGGCGATTTCGTTGACGTCGACGCACGTGTTGGGCGGCGCACCAGGCTCGACCCGCCATTGGTCGATGAGCTCGAACGGAATATCGTGCCGGGCGCACGCCTGCGCCACAAGCTGCTCGACCTGCCTACCCAAGCTCTCATTCCAAGGCCGCGCCTGGTCGGCCAGGCGGTCCTGGGCCGGTTGGCTGGCGAGATGGTCAAGCAGCTCTTGGACGACCACCGTGGCCGCCTTATTGAGCGTTTCGATCTCACCTTGCCGCCACCGGGCCAGCGCACGAGGGGCCACGATCCCGAAGACCTCATCGGTATGCCATCGGGCGTAGACGTCGGCATATTCGGGCAGCCGGGACTCGACGAGCTCGGCGATGGTGCGGGCCTCCACCATGGCGCGCACCTCGGCGCGGAACCCCTCGGCGCGGCGGCGGATTGTGCCGGCCCGGGCCAGCCCGAGGGAGATCGCGTGCTCGGGCTGCCCGGCCCGGTGTACCCGAGTCGGAGCGGGAAACGTCTCCTTAGCGATTTCGACGGTACATGCCATGCGGCTCCCGCCGCCGGTGACGATGACCAGGCCGGGCGGACCACCGATACTGTCCGCGATTGTCTGCAGGTCGTGCCGGTAACGGGCCAGCCAGGACATTCCACCCAGGGTGGCCAACGGTGCGTTCATCGCCGCATCGAAGTCCTCGGCACTCAGCCGGGCGGTCAGCAGGGTTCGTCGCGAGGTCATCAGTTCCACCGACGCGATCAGCGTCTGCCCGGTCTGGCGAAACAGGTGCTCCCTGGAAAAAAACTTCTCCTTCTCCCGCCGGAACTCCAGCAACGCGCGCACGCGTTCCGACCGGTGCCGTTCAAGCCAACGGCGTACCCTCCGGTACTTCCAGCCCCGCGTCGCGCGCTCCAGCAGGATGTCCTCGATGAGGCCGGCACCGAGCGCGACGCCGTCGAAGTTTCCGGCGTCGCCCAGTGCATCGGTGGTCACCGAGCCCCGCGCGACCGTGAAGTCGGTCGTCGACGAACCAATGTCGATGATGAGGACCCGTTCGCCGATCGAGGTTTCCGACATACCTGAGTCACGTTCGTGCACAATGGTCAGGAACGCGGCCCTGGACTCCGGCATCATCATCGTACGAGCCGGTCCGACCGATTGGCGCAGCAATTGTTCATAGTCGGCCACCTCTGTTTCGGTCCAGCCGGAGGGATGACCGAACACCACCAGTGTGTCGCCGTCGATCGCCTCGCCGCTGTCAACGAGCAGGTCCAGAACTGCGCCGACGAATGCCGACGTGGGCCGGTGGACCCGGGGGTCGGCGATGTGCGGGCTCTTGAACTTCGCCTGCATGTCGGTGGCGTCGGGCAGCAGCGCCGCGTTGTCGCCGATCACGATGGTTCCGCTGGGGAGCTTGGCGACTGCGGTCGTGACCACGCGACTGCCCGGGAAGACCTCGACGACATACGGCTGGGACCCATTGGTGACATTCATCCGGGCCACCGAGGTCTCGCCGTGGCCAAGGTCGAAGCCAACCAGCCGCTGTACCGACTTCAGGTCCGAGGTCAATGCGCCCTCCGAGGCGGTACGGCGACCAGCCCACGACGGATCAGCGCCAAGCCGGTGGGCTGGTGCTGCACGAGAGCCGGGCGCAGGGTCTCGGCCGAGCTCCGGCCAGAGGGTGCGGTATCGAAGAACTCACGGTTGGTGTCGTCGAACATCACGGCGACGACGCCTTCGGCAGTCAATGCTGCGGCGAGCCGTCCCGCCGCGACCTGACAGCGCTTGGCATCGTTCTTGATCACCGCATCGAGCAACTCCTGTACGGCATGGGCGGTGTTCTCGTCGGCCAGCCACTCATGCGGCGTCGGATCGTCGCCGACGAGCTTGCCGAGCATCCGATCCACCGCGCGCATGCTGTGGTCCAGCCATCGCACGCAGTCCGCGGCCGTCACCTGGGTCGTCAACGCCACCTCCGGTGGAGGATCGGCATCGACGGCCGCTCGCGCAGGCACCAACCGCAGCATCCACCGCAGGGTACGGGGCACCGCGCGTCGGCCGTAGCGCTGTATGAACGACGCAACATCGGGCCGCACCTTCACCAGTGTCGAGCTCGTGCCGACGATGCCAAGGATGGCGACCACGCCTACAAGGCCGGCCAGGATCGGATCCAATGCGTACGCGGCGACAACGGTGAGAATGGCACTAACCACCGTGATGAGGCTGAGCCACAAGACCGCCTCGCCCACCGCCGGACGTCGTTGTGCGAAGCGCACGTCGTGGTCTTCACTCACCGCCGCGGTCGTCGTGGTCGCGTTCAGCAGCGCCAGCGGCGCCAGGGCCAGCGTGTCGAGCGCATACGCCGCATACGCCGCCTGCAGCGGCGTGACCTCAGGCCGATCCGAGTACGGCCGGACGAGCCCTCGTGTCACATCGCGCAGCAACTCGCCGGCCGCCAGCGGGGTGGTGCCGGCAAGCCTCGCGGCCAGCGCCGCCCGCCCGCGTTCCCACTCCTCGACGAGTGACATCGCTGCCCCCCGATCAATATTCGGAAATCGGCGTTCACCGCACGCTGCGTCCAGAATATAAAGATCGGGCAATCAGCAGCACCATCGTCGCTTTGGCTGGAACTTGCCGCTGACCGACGATGAACGGCTTCTCGACGTGCTACAGAGCTTGGATGGTCAGGTTCGCCTTGTCGGACAAGACCGCCCTGCCGGAAGTGGACCGGCGATAGGTCGACGCCACTCGGGTTAAACGGAGCAGCCGCGACGCGCAGACACCGGCCATCACCTCTGTACCAGGCCGGGCCAGCCGACCCGGGGTACAGCCTGCAGGGCACCCGGGTGAGGGTAAGCAGGTCATGGTCGCCGCTATCCTCGCCCGAGGCATTAATGCACGCGGACATCTGCTTCTCGAATTCCATCGCGTTTCGATCCTCGCCCGGCGCCGTGGCCGGGCGCAGCCACCGTGCCGACGTCGTCGGGCTGCTCCCGCGCGGTGTTGCGATCCTCGCCCGGCGCGGTTGCCGGGCGCAGCCGTTGACGATGCGGCGGGCGCGGTCGGCGTCCACCTCGTTGCGGTCCTCGCCCGGCACGGTGACCGGGCGCAGCCGTCTCGTCGTCGCCGCCCTTGTAGCCGAGGACCTCCGCGTTGCGATCCTCGCCCGGCGCGGTGGCCGGGCGCAGCACGCTGCCCGAGCTGCGCGGGTGCTAGCTAGCGAAGAGCAGACTTGCCCGGTAGGTCGGAATCTGATAGTCAAGTATCTGGTTACGCGGCCAGGGCCGAACCCTGGCAAGCAGCCACGAATCTTCCTGGGCAACGGCGTTGTGGACGTACCGCGACGTGCAGCCCCTCATGCTCCCTTTTCCTAGCGGAGCGCCCGCACGTTGAGTGCGCCCGCCCATCGAACGGAACCCTCCAATGAAGACGATCTACCACGGCTTCCTGCCGAAGCACACCGCCAGCACCCACCGGGTGTTCGCCATCGTCGACCACGGCAGCGGGGAAACAGTGGAGGCGCTGGCCACGTTCCCCACCGCAGGACGGGCCGACACCATCGCGGATCTGCTGAACCTGCTGAGCGTCGGACACCCGCCCCAGCGGACCCGGGACCGGTTGCTGACCGCGCTCGACGCCGAGCCCGGCCCGGTCCGCGCCGCGGTCACCTCGATCCTCGACGCCCTCGACGCTAGCCCTCATGCCCTGGCCATGCACCTGCGACGCCGAGCGACCGCCGGACTCGCCAGCTTCCCGGTCACCGGCTGCCCAACAGATGGATGCGACACCTGCACGACGTGCGCCGATGGATGCCTCGACTGCGATGCCTGCGACAACGGCGAATGCGACACCTGCATACCGCCAGTGATCACCCCACGGACCGCGCTGCTCCTCCACACCGCTGCCGAAATCCTCAGCGACGAGGTCACGTCGGCGTCGGAGGACCCGGACGGCTGGGAAGAGTTCCCACCGTTCTTTCAGCATCTGTCCCCGGCCGCGGTGGACCGGTTCCGCACCGCGTTCCTCGACCTGGCCGCCGACCTCGCCCACGGCACAGAGCCCCACCCACGCACCAACGCCGAAGAGATGGCCCTGCACCTCATGACCGACCGCGCAGCCATCGAACTCGAACTCGGCACCTTCGACGACGACCTGAAACAACTCCCCGAATCCACCGCCGACTACGACTGGGAAGGCATCCTGAACACGCTCTTCCAGGACAGCGACTACGCCATGCTGATGACCAACCCGGGCAAGCTACACCCAACGACGATCACCAGCCTGTTCGAGCCGTTCGACAACACGCCCAAGCGCCCGTACACCACATCCTTCTGACAACCGGAAAGAACCCGCCTACGCGGCGCACCGCAGACGCGGTGCGCCGCCTCGTCGGACAAGCTCGCCCTGCCGCAGGTTGGACCGGTGGTGCGCCGGTGCCACCTGCGCTAATCGGAGCGGCGGCGGCGCGCAGACACCGGCCAGCACCTCGGTGCCCATTCGGACCGGCCGACCCTCGCCGGTGTGATGGCCGGGCGCAGCGAGGTACGGCCGCACAGTGATCTTGTGCCTGAGCAGGTTGCGATCCGCGCCCGGCGCGGTGGCCAGGCGCAGCCGCCCGTGACGCCGGCCTCGGCCCGGCCCGGTTGCGATCCTCGCCCGGCGCGGTGGCCGGGCTCAGCACAGGATGTCTTCACCATCTACCTGTCCGAACATGTGTTGCGATCCTCGCCCGGCGCAGTGGCCGGGCGCAGCTCGGTCGGCCCGAAGTACCAGCCGGACGGCAGCGGGTTGCGATCCTCGCCCGGCGCGGTGGCCGGGCGCAGCCCGCCAGCGTGCGCAGCCGTGCGGCCTGCTGATCGGGGTTGCGATCCTCGCCCGGCGCGGTGGCCGGGCGCAGCACCACCGAGCAACTGAGGGAGATGACCGTGAACCTGGTTGCGATCCTCGCCCGGCGCGGTGGCCGGGCGCAGCGTGCCCCGGCTCGTCGGGGACCCGTCCGGGCCCGTGCGGTTGCGATCCTCGCCCGGCGTGGGGGCCGGGCGCAGCACGGCGTGGGGGCCGGGCGCAGCACGGCGCGGTGGCCGGGCGCAGCACGGCGCGGTGGCCGGGCGCAGCACGGCGCGGTGGCCGGGCGCAGCGTCGTCGATGGCGTTCAGTTCGGCCAGCTTGACCTCGTTGCGATCCTCGCCCGGCGCGGTGGCCGGGCGCAGCGACCCGTCCGGAGCCGTCGCGGAGCTGGTACGTGCCGTTGCGATCCTCGCCCGGCGCGGTGGCCGGGCGCAGCTCGCTGACCATCCGGCCGTCGTCGTAGCGGGACTGGTCGTTGCGATCCTCGCCCGGCGCGGTGGCCGGGCGCAGCAAGGCGGAGACGAATTTTCGCATCGCTTCCAGGGGTGGTTGCGATCCTCGCCCGGCGCGGTGGCCGGGCGCAGCACGACCGAGGAGACCCGAGCCGCATGAAGACGACCACGTTGCGATCCTCGCCCGGCGCGGTGGCCGGGCGCAGCCGTAGGTGGACGCGTTCCAGAGGAAACGCTCCATCTGGTTGCGATCCTCGCCCGGCGCGGTGGCCGGGCGCAGCACCCCCACCCGGCCGCCGCCTACGGTCTGGCCCAGGTTGCGATCCTCGCCCGGCGCGGTGGCCGGGCGCAGCACCTGCGCTCCGACGTGCGGGTGGGCACCACGGTCCCGTTGCGATCCTCGCCCGGCGCGGTGGCCGGGCGCAGCAAGATGACCCCCGACTGGGCGAAGGTCCACATGAGCGTTGCGATCCTCGCCCGGCGCGGTGGCCGGGCGCAGCCAGACCGACGAGCAGGATCCGGCCGCCGGTGATGGTGTTGCGATCCTCGCCCGGCGCGGTGGCCGGGCGCAGCTCGGGGTGGTCGAGGGCATGGCCCTGTTCAACTCGTTGCGATCCTCGCCCGGCGCGGTGGCCGGGCGCAGCACAACCGAGAGGACGGGCCGACATGGCCAAGGAGAAGTTGCGATCCTCGCCCGGCGCGGTGGCCGGGCGCAGCAGCACGGCGAAGTCGCTCGGGTCGGCGTCCGCGAAGTTGCGATCCTCGCCCGGCGCGGTGGCCGGGCGCAGACGGACCTGATCCGGGAGACGCTCGGCTACTCGTGGTTGCGATCCTCGCCCGGCGCGGTGGCCGGGCGCAGGTGGGTGCCGAAGATGATGCGGTGCGCGACCAGCCGGTTGCGATCCTCGCCCGGCGCGGTGGCCGGGCGCAGCACGGGCGGGGTGACGGTACGGCAGTCCCGGCCGAAGTTGCGATCCTCGCCCGGCGCGGTGGCCGGGCGCAGCTGACCGCACACGTAGTCAGCGCCGTCGGTGTCCTTGTTGCGATCCTCGCCCGGCGCGGTGGCCGGGCGCAGTGGTTCGACGACGACGGGCCGGCCTGGGACGCCCAGGTTGCGATCCTCGCCCGGCGCGGTGGCCGGGCGCAGCGTCATCACCCCCACCTACACCACGGTGTACGCCGGGGTTGCGATCCTCGCCCGGCGCGGTGGCCGGGCGCAGGCCGGCCACGTCTCGCGGACCGACGGGTCACACAGGTTGCGATCCTCGCCCGGCGCGGTGGCCGGGCGCAGATGACGACCGGGGCGATCCGGTCGGACACCTCCCGGTTGCGATCCTCGCCCGGCGCGGTGGCCGGGCGCAGAGCGCGACGGAGAGCGCGTCGTACTCATCCGAAAAGGTTGCGATCCTCGCCCGGCGCGGTGGCCGGGCGCAGACGCCGTGGAAGTGATCTGCACCGACGGTGACCAGCGGTTGCGATCCTCGCCCGGCGCGGTGGCCGGGCGCAGATGGCGTGGGAGTCTCAACTACGGGATCACCCGAACGGTTGCGATCCTCGCCCGGCGCGGTGGCCGGGCGCAGGAGCTGTCGACGAGGGTGGTCGACGAGGTGACGTCCTGGGTTGCGATCCTCGCCCGGCGCGGTGGCCGGGCGCAGTGGTTGTCGGCCGCACCCGGCTCCGCCATGCCAGCGTTGCGATCCTCGCCCGGCGCGGTGGCCGGGCGCAGACTGGCGGACCCGGCGCCGATTGTCGAGGCGACGAAGGTTGCGATCCTCGCCCGGCGCGGTGGCCGGGCGCAGGTGGCCACGTAGGCGACGACGACGGCGGCCCGGCCGGTTGCGATCCTCGCCCGGCGCGGTGGCCGGGCGCAGTCGGGTGGATCGCGTACAGGTTGGTCGTCAGCTCGGCGTTGCGATCCTCGCCCGGCGCGGTGGCCGGGCGCAGCTGGCGGCTCATCGCCACAGACGGCACCATCCTCAACGTTGCGATCCTCGCCCGGCGCGGTGGCCGGGCGCAGTCGGGCAGCTCACGAACTTCTGGGCGGACACCCGGGAGTTGCGATCCTCGCCCGGCGCGGTGGCCGGGCGCAGGCCGCCTGCATCGAGTGCTGCCGCGCCTCGGCCCGGTTGCGATCCTCGCCCGGCGCGGTGGCCGGGCGCAGTCTGGTGGACGCGCCGGTTGCTGCCGTATCCACGGTTGCGATCCTCGCCCGGCGCGGTGGCCGGGCGCAGGGCGGCAACTCGCAGCCGTCGACCTGCGCGCTGGCCCTGTTGCGATCCTCGCCCGGCGCGGTGGCCGGGCGCAGCTCGGCCCCCACCTCGACTGGCTCCGGCACCGGCGCGTTGCGATCCTCGCCCGGCGCGGTGGCCGGGCGCAGTTCGTCTCCCGGGGCGCGGACAGTTCCGCCGACGGGTCGTTGCGATCCTCGCCCGGCGCGGTGGCCGGGCGCAGCCGCCAAGGACCTGGCCGCCATCGTGTCCGCCGACCTGGTTGCGATCCTCGCCCGGCGCGGTGGCCGGGCGCAGAAGGTCGCCGCGATCACCGGCACGGTCAACCCCGAGGTTGCGATCCTCGCCCGGCGCGGTGGCCGGGCGCAGCGGCCCTCGCCGTACAGGCCGTCGGCGAGTTCGGTGTTGCGATCCTCGCCCGGCGCGGTGGCCGGGCGCAGGCGGCGCATTCCCTACGGGGTGATGAGGGCTGCCATGTTGCGATCCTCGCCCGGCGCGGTGGCCGGGCGCAGGTCCTTCTCGGAGACCCGGCCGATCTCGTCGGTGGAATGTTGCGATCCTCGCCCGGCGCGGTGGCCGGGCGCAGAGCGTCTCCAGGGTCACCAGCGCGTATCTCGCGCACGAGGTTGCGATCCTCGCCCGGCGCGGTGGCCGGGCGCAGCCGGGTATCGCTCGGCCACCGCCAGCGCGGCGACGAGTTGCGATCCTCGCCCGGCGCGGTGGCCGGGCGCAGGATCCGGCCCTGCCGCATCAGCAGCCAGCACATGCCCTGTTGCGATCCTCGCCCGGCGCGGTGGCCGGGCGCAGTTGCCCGCCGTCCACACGGCGCTCCAGACGGTCTGGTTGCGATCCTCGCCCGGCGCGGTGGCCGGGCGCAGGGGCGATGGCGGAATACCAGATGAGCAGGGACCTCCAGGTTGCGATCCTCGCCCGGCGCGGTGGCCGGGCGCAGCCCCGAGCGCCATCAACTGATTGCCTCGGGCGAGCAGGGTTGCGATCCTCGCCCGGCGCGGTGGCCGGGCGCAGACGCCACCACCGCCCGCATCTGCACCTACCACCTCGTTGCGATCCTCGCCCGGCGCGGTGGCCGGGCGCAGCCGGCTTCGTCCACACTGCCAGCATCATCGCCCACGCGTTGCGATCCTCGCCCGGCGCGGTGGCCGGGCGCAGACGACGAAACCCCGACACACGTGCGCCACCATCCGAGTTGCGATCCTCGCCCGGCGCGGTGGCCGGGCGCAGTTGTGTTCCGCCGGACTGACCGAGGAGTTACAGATGACGTTGCGATCCTCGCCCGGCGCGGTGGCCGGGCGCAACGGGCACCACCGGCTCACCGTCGACCCGGCGGCGGCTGTTGCGATCCTCGCCCGGCGCGGTGGCCGGGCGCAGGTTCACGAGCAGCAAAGATAGTCGCATGCCAATGGGATGGCGACTTGCCCATAGTCCGTTTTACCCATTTGATGCCTATTCTTTGGTTCGGAACCCCCCGGCGTTCCGTGTTCACTTGGGGTTCCTAGATCACCAACGGTCCTCGTGGGTCGATCGCCCGTGGTTTGCCGAGGTGTTCGATGTCGTCGAGTGCTTGGGCTGGTAGGTGGTAGATCCGGATGGTGTCCTGGGTGGGGTCGATGACCTCTTGGAGGGCGGCGACGAGGCGTACCTTGTCGGTTTCGCGGCAGACCACCTCGAACACTGACTTCTGTACGCGGTGTCCGTATGCCTCGCAGATCTTGGCGACTTTGCGGAGTCGGCGTTGGCCTTGTGGGGTGACTGTCTCGACGTCGTATGTGACGAGGAGGTCCATAGGTTAGTTCACCGTCCACGGCTGGTAGGCGGTCAGGTCGCCGCGGAGGTGACGTGCGAGGAGTCTGGCCTGGACGAGGGGCAGCAGGGCGGCGGGTACTTGCCGGCCGAGTTGTGCGTGTGGCCAGTCGCGTTGTCTGCTTTGCTGCCAGGCGGCCAGTACGGTTTTGCGTCCGCTGTCGGTGAGTCGGTAGGCCCCGTTCGGTAGCGCTTCGAAGTCGGTGGGGGTGAGTTCTCGTCTGTTGAGCATGGTGAGTGCGAGTCGGTCGGCCAGCAGTGGTCGGAACTCTTCCATCAGGTCCAGGGCGAGGGCGGGTTTGCCGGGTCGGACGGCGTGCAGGTAGCCGATGTAGGGGTCGAGTCCGACCTGTTCGAGTGCGCCTTGTACGGCGACGCGCAGCATGCCGTAGAGGAAGGAGAGCAGGCAGTTGAGCGGGTCGGTGGGGGGTCGTTTGTTGCGTCCGGAGGCCTTCCAGTCTTTGTTGTCGGTGAGCAGGTAGGGCATGGCGGCGAAGTAGTCGCGGGCGGCGATGCCTTCGACGCCGAGGATTTCGTTGGTGTTGGCTGCGGTGGTGAGGAGTTCGAGGCGTCCGGCTAGGAGTTCGGCACTGGCCCGCAGCGTGGTCTGGCGGTGTCCGCTGGCGTCTCGGGCGGTGCGTAGGAGGACTTGTCGGGCGTTGTGTATCTTGCCGGCGACGATGGCGACCGCGATCGGTAGCTGCCGTGTTGGTGAGTCGGCGGCGCGGTGTTGGGCTTGGCGTAGCAGTGGGTTGCCGTGGGTGGGGCCGACCAGGCCGGCGCGGAAGCGTCCGCTGCCGGTGAGCCAGCTGACGGAGCGTCCGTCGTCGGCGCAGCGCAGGAGGAGGTCGTCGGTGGGGGTGACTCCGCTGAACAGGACCAGGTGGTCGAGGCGGACGAGTGGTAGTAGTCGGCGTTCGGGTTGGTCGGGGTGGTAGATCCGGACGGTGTCGCCGTCGAGGCGGAGGTGGGTGCCGGGGGTTTGCACGTAGAGGGTGTTGAGGAGCTCAGTCACGCCACTGTCCCAATGGTCGTGGGGTCAACAGGTTGGGGTGGGTGTGTCGCTGGCCGTCGGTCAGTTCGGGCAGGCAGTCCTCGCGTAGGGAGCAGCGGCGGCAGCGGGCGTCGTTGCGGGCGGCGGGCAGGGTCGGGGTGTCCAGCAGGCGTCGTACGGCTTTGGTGGCGGCGATGACGCGGTCGAGGAGGTCGGTGTCGATGGGTACGGGGTGTCGGCGCCGTTCGGCGACGGAGTAGATGTAGCCGGTCGGCACGTGGAGGCCGGCTTCGATCAGGCAAAGTGCCTGTCCGCCGAGTTGCAGCTCGGCGGGGCCGCCGGGTTTGTACCGTCCGACCTTGTACTCCACAGGTGTGGCGGTGTCGTTGTCGAACTCGACGATGTCGCAGATGCCGCGTAGGCCGTGGGTGTGGCTCCATACGGGTAGGGACCGGATCACGGTGAGGCCTCGGCGGCGTTGGATGCCGGGTAGGTCGACGGTGGTGTGGCTGAGGTCGCCGCGGACGGTCTCGACGTTTTCCGACCAGACGCCCTCGACGTGGATCAGCGCCGTCTGGCGGCGGCAGTAGGCGTAGTGCTCGAGCGCGGACAGCGGCACCTCCCGCAGGTCGGTGCCGCTGTCCGTCAGGTGGTGGCCGGTCACGGCCAGAGGTCGACCAGTTTGGTCAGCGTGACGCCGTCGGGCAGTTCCGCCTCGTTGATGTGGCGGGTGTAGTCGGTGTGGGTGCGCGGCGCCTTGTCGTCGTTGGCGCGGGTGAGGGTGATGCGTTGGGTGAGGGCGGCCGAGGGGGCGACACCGAGGGCGTCGGGGTGGCTGAACACGTACAGCCCGCACAGTTTCATCTCGCCGCGGGTGGCGGCCCGGTCGTGGTCGAACATGACCGTCATGGCCTGCCACAGGGCGGCCAGGTCGTCGCTGGTCACGCCGGTCTTGGTCGCGCGGGGGGCGGAGTAGAACACGTGCGTGCGGTACAGGCCGTACGGGACGGTCCACTTGGAGCCGATCTCGGTGCGTTCCCCCTTGTCGATGTCGTCCTGTCGGGTCTGGGTGACCCGGGTGATGGTGTGGTCGGTGGGCACGATCGGGTCGATGCTGCGGGCGAAGGTGAGCTGCAGCGGGCCGCGGACCTGCCCGGCGCCGCCGCCCTTGCCGGTGCTGAGCACGGCGCCGAACATCCGCACGTCGAAGTAGTGCTCGCAGAGCCACTGCTGGGCGGCCGCGGCCTCGGCGGGGGTCGGCTTGTTGCTGACCTTGGGCGGGTTGGCGGTGAAGGCGCCCTCGATGCGGGTGTTGAGGGCGTGGCCGGCTTCGACGAAGATGCCGTAGCGGGGGTCGTCGCCGCGCAGCAGCGACACGGTGTCGCGGATCTTGCGCTTGATCGCGACGTCGGTGACCAGGCCCTGTCCGCTCTCGTCGTCGGTGCGTGGCTGGTTGCCGGCGTCCGGGTCGCCGTTGGGGTTGCCGTCGGTGACGTCGAACAGCAGGACGGCGTCGTGGCGGCGGGTCGGGTCCAGGTGCGCGGCGCTCATGCGTCGTCTCCTTCGTCGTCGGTGGTTGGGGCCACGTCGTTCGGCTCGGGGGGCAGGTCGGTGTTCTTCTTGTTCGCGGCGGCGGCGAGCCGTTCGGTGCGCATCTCGGCGCGTTGCTGGTGGTAGCCGAGGATGAACTGGGCCTTGTCGGTCAGCACTGCGGCGCTGGGGATCGTGTCGAGCTGGACGAACAGGTCGTCGAGGCGCCTCTCGTACGCGTTCGACCAGGTCGGTCGGCGCAGGGGCCCGCGTAGCCGTTTGAGCCATGCCTGCACGGTGCGGCGGCCGGAGACGATGACGACCTGCGGGTTGTCGATGGCCCGGCCGAAGTAGCGTTCGGCGAAGGTGGTGTTGAGGCGCTGGTCGGCGACCCGGGACACGGTCCGTTGCAGGTCGTCCATGACGGCGAAGATGCGGCCGGCGACGTAGGCCGGCGGCTGCTTGTGCTCGACGTTCAAGGTCGGCGTCAGCCTCTCTCGTTCATGTGCGGGCAGGGTCGGGTGGCGGCGCAGGGCCAGCCGGATCAGCGCGGCGCGGGCCGGGTCGAGCCGGCCGTCGATACGGATCCGGTTGATGACGTGGTGGAGCAGTTTCGGTGGCAGCGGCTGCTTGAGCAGCGCGGCGCGCAGGAGCCGGTGGAACATGTCGGGCGGGCGGTGTTCGCCGGACGCGCCGAACTTGGTCCAGTTCCCGGGGCCGCCGTTACGGCCGGCTTCGAACCGCCCGGCCGCCCGGGCCAGCTGGGAGACCTTGATCCGCACCACCTCACCGGTCCAGGCGTCGACGATCTGGTGGTCGTCGTACCAGGACCGGATGTTGTCCTTCACCTGGCTGATCGGCTGCTCGACCCAGTCCCGGACGACCACCCGGGCGACGTTGCCGCCCACCGTCACCGAGCAGTACCGCGATAGGTCGTCGACCGTCGCCTCCGTGCCGTCGGCAGGGCCGGCGAGCAGGTTGCGGATCTGGGCGGGGTCCAGTTGCTCGACGGTCGCCCACGGGTCGAAGGTCGACCCGCCCAGCACCCACCAGGCGAGCCGGGCGTTCTGCCCCGACAGCGCGGTGCTGTGTAGCGGGTCGGAGAGCAGACCGGTCAACGCGGTCGTGAACTTCAGGCCGCAGTCGGCGCAGATCGGGGTGTTCGTCAGCGACGTCTGCAGCTCGTAGCCGTGCGCGGCCTCGTTCATGCTGACCAGCGACGCGTTCTGGGTGGCGCCGGGCACCCACCGCCGGGGGATCAGCTGCGGCACCGTCTGCAGCAACGGCTGCACCTGCCCACAGACCAGACACAGGCCCGAGCGCCCCGACCCCTTCCGGTCACCGGCTACCTCGGCCCAGAACCGTCGCGCCGGCGCGGTGTCCGCCGCGTACTCCCCGTCGATCGAGAAGCCGATCAGGTCTCCCCTGACCCAGCCGGGCGGTGGCGCGAGCCTGCCGGCGTGCCCGTCCCGGTAGAAGGCGACGATGGCCGGACCCGGACCATCTGGCTCGGCGGCGGCCCACGCGGTGATCAGGGCGCGGAACGCGTCGTGCTGCTTCGCGACCCGCTCCGGTTTGGCCCCCTCCGACAGCCAACCGAAGACGTACTCGCCGTTGTCGACCGCGAGCACCGGTGAGATCCCGGCGGTACGGGTCACCGCCGGCACCAGCCGCGACGCACCGAATCGATGGCCGGGGTCGTCCTTGTTCGCCGTGTCGACAAAGCCTCCCCGCGGCACGCCGCTGCCGTCGAGGTCCAGGCTCCACCGCACCGGTTTGCGTGCGTAGAACTTTGGGGTGTTGTCCCCGCTGGTGTCGGCGTACTCCACCAGCCGCTGCAGCAGCACTAGGCGACCTGGCCTTCCATCGGAAGCGCCAACTCGATCCCGCGTTCCGGCACGGACAGCACCCCGGCGACGACCCGGGCGGCGAACCACTCCATCCGCGGCTGGCCCGGATTCCCGTCACGGTGCACGGAGTGCAACATGATGCCGACCTCCTCGTTGACGTCCGCCCGCGGCGTGTCGTCCGGCCAGCCGAACTCCGCGCTGAACTCCCGGGTGCCGAGGTACGGCTGCTGGAAGCACGCCCCCTTACGGACCCGACGACGAAGCTGATCCCGATACGCCGCGACGGGCTTGTCCGCGTGCGCCGCCAACTCGATGTGGGCATGGATCCGATACGCCACATCACGCAGACAGACAGCGTTGCGCTGGTCACGATGCGCCGCGGTGTCGACCCTGCGGGTACCCTTCACCGCCTCCGCCAGAGGCGCCACGTCAGAGGTCTCGTTACGCCGAACCGAGAACTGCCTCACCGGCTTGAGCACCTCGATCGCCACGATCTGGTACCGCATCTCCGGCTTCCAGAAGATCGATTCGAGAACCCCCACCGCGGCGGACGGCGTCATCACCGGATAACTGACCCGCTCCACCTTCAACTCCGGCCGCGAGAACAACGCCGCCTCACCGCTGACCTGCACCACAACCGGCAGATCACCCTCCGCGCTTCGCCGCAGCACCACCCCGTTGACCACATCCGTCGTCACAGCACAATCCCTCCCACGCCAGAACCAGTCGAACACCTGATCGACAAAGGACCAAACCACAGAACCGACCGTCGCCTCACACAACAGGTGCGAGAATCCACGACCGGTATGACAAGAACCAGTGATTCATAAGCCCAGCCGTCAGCCAGTTGACGCTGACGGCAGCCCCAGGTCCACCAACACCACAGAAAGACACTCACCCGGCATGGACCTTCGTCCATACTTTTCGCGCTCGCCCAGCAGCGCAGTCATCGTCAGATGACGAACTGCTCCAGATTCGGGTCAAGGTTGATCCCCGTCGCGTCGTCGTACTCACCGAGCCATTCGACCAACGCGCCCCGCCGCACCTCGTTACCGAAGATCGGCCGCAGTAGCGCTGTCACGCCAGGCCCCTTCAGGACGCTGGGGTGAAGGCTCGTCGTGTACGCCTGCAGACGCCGCAGCTTCGCCAGGTCCGCAACCGGTGCCTGGCGCAGCTCCACGATCAACTGCTCCAGTTCACGCCGCAGTTCAGGTGTCTCGGCCCCCTGCGGGGTCACCACGCTGATCCCGTCGTCGTCGATGATCCGGAATGCCAGCTTCCGATCCCGCGACTTGGTGCTCGCGTCCATCGGCCCCTCGGCCACGGTCTGGAACTCCCACCGCTGGCGAGCCCGTTGGATGCGCTGCCCGACATGCTGGCCATCGGCGAGATTAAGCTCGCTGTACACATTGCGGTAGTAACGTCCCAGGGCCGCCACGTCGTCGGGGTCGGCCTTGTCCGGCCCGAACTGACGCTCGGTGCAACCGACCAACGTCTTGTATGCCGGCGGTTGCCCGCCGTCTTCTGGCGCGAACACCACGACGCGCCCGCCTTCCGCGATCGTCCCCTCACGGTTGGCGCGCCCGGCCGCCTGCAGTAGCGAGTCCGCAGGCGCGAGCGCCCGGAACACGACCGGGTAGTCGACGTCTACTCCGGCCTCGATCAGTTGGGTGGCCACGAGCAGGACACGCTCGCCCCGGCCAAGGCGTGCCCGCACCTGCTCGAGCACCCGCCGCCGGTGGGCCGGGCACATTCGGGTGGACAGGTGCCAGGCCACATCGTCCGGCTCGATGTCACGCCACCGCTCGTACACCGCCTTCGCGTTCGCTGTCGTGTTCACCACGACCAGCGCCGACGGTTCCGCGACGGCCTGGTCGGCGATGTCGGCCAACGTTGGGCGCGGGTCGAGCTGCCACTCGTAGCGCACCCGTCGCAGATCACTGACCAGCTTCGGAGTGTCGTGCACCAGGTCCGTGCAGGACACATCCTTGAACTCATCCAACGCCCAAAAGCTCGGCTGCGTGGCCGAGGACAGCAGCACGGTCGCGCCGAAGTGCCGCACCAGCAGCCGGATCCCATCAAGAATCGGCACGAGCATCGCATGCGGCAGCGCCTGCACCTCGTCCAGCACGATCACCGAGTTGGCCAGCCGATGCACCCGACGCATCGCCGACGGCTTACGGGCGTACAACGACTCGAAGAGCCGGACGAAAGTCGTGACGACGAACGGCGCGTCCCAGTTCTCGGCAGCCAACCGCGCCCACCGGCCCACTGCCGGGTCATCGAAGTCAGCCTGGCTGTGATGCTCAAGGACCGCCGGCTCTGCGCCCTCCTCGTCGAGCAACCGACGATAGACGGCAGCATTCTGCTCGGTGATGGTGAGAAACGGGACCGCCACGATCACCCGACGCAGACCATGCTTCTCCGCGTGCCGCAACGCGAACCCACCGCTTGCCAGGGTCTTCCCCGCCCCAGTCGGCGCACCAAGGCGAAACACCCCACGATCTCGCTCGGCCGCCGCGAGGCAGTCCACGTATACCCGCTCCCTCAAACTGCCGATCGCAGTGCCACCACGCCCGACCAGCTCCTCACCCCGCCGACGCTCGAACAACTTGTAGAGGTAACCAAGATCAGCGTCTGGACGTACGCGCGGGCTGGCCAGCCCCTGAAAGTGCGCGGCGGTGTCCAGGCTGTCCGCGTCGACCAGAGCGCTGTAACACAGACGCAGCGCCATCTCCCCTGCCAGGCGGTCTTCCCGCCAGTCAACCGGGACGAGAGGGTCGAACCGCTCGGGCAAGTCCGGCAACAACCCCGGCAACTCCCGCTCAGCGGACAGCACATTGCCGGGCGCCTCAGCGAGCCGCCGACGGAACGCTCCCTGCAGGTCAGGCCCATCGATCAGACCACCATGATGGCCGAAGATCGCACCAGCGAACGGACCGAGCCCACGCTCGTGCGCGATCCGGGTTCCGAATGACTTGTGGTCGGTGCCAACCGACCGACCGGTGGACGCGACAGCAGCCAGCTTGTCCTGCCAGGCACACGACGCCTTGCCCACGTCATGCAACGCGCCAAGCCAGTACCCCACCTCACCACCACCGAAGGCGGCTGTAAAGCTACGCGCCAGCTCCGCAGTGCTACGAAGATGATCAGCGAGCCGATGCCAACGGCTCGTGCCAGGAGCAGGGCTATGCGCCCACAGAGAAGACACGGACGGACCCTACGCACCTCGCCGAATCCCGCCACCGATCGATCGGGAACTGGACACCAGAAACCTCGCGGAGTATCAGCCGATTGTGGTTTGACCGGCGCCCAAGGTAATACGAGGCCGTCACCACCGTAAGTAGCAGACTCAGAACCCCGTTACCCAGCGTCGGGTCAAGATTGGGACCGTCACCGAGTGCGACGCAAAGGGCGTCACCGCCAGGGCCAACGTCGCGCGGAGCCACGGGTCGCCATCTAGGGCATACCACTCAGGCTTCGCCCAGCACCTCGATAAAGCCGGGGCCTATCCAACCTGACGTTGCGACCCTAACCCGGTCCCGTGGCCGGGGCGCAGCGCCATGGGCGTAGACGACCACGTCGAACGCAGCGTTGCGATCTCACCCGGCACGATGGCCAGGCGCAGCAGCTCAACGAGTGCCCCGAGTGCGACGGCAACAAGCAGTTGCGATCCTCGCCCGGCGCGGTGGCCGGGCGCAGCGGTCGACGCCGACCCGGTCCGGTACGCCTGCACGGTGTTGCGATCCTCGCCCGGCGCGGTGGCCGGGCGCAGCGCCTCCCAGTCACGGATCTGGCCGTGCTCGTCGCGGTTGCGATCCTCGCCCGGCGCGGTGGCCGGGCGCAGCTCGAGAGCTGATACAGCTTGAGGTAGACGTCGTGGGTGTTGCGATCCTCGCCCGGCGCGGTGGCCGGGCGCAGCACCGCCGGCACCGCATCCACCACCCGACCCACGGTGTTGCGATCCTCGCCCGGCGCGGTGGCCGGGCGCAGCAGGCCCCGGCGCGCGTCGCCGTACGCGGGCCCGGTCGTTGCGATCCTCGCCCGGCGCGGTGGCCGGGCGCAGCATGGCGAGTTTGTCGCCGGTGTTCACAGCCCCACCGCCGTTGCGATCCTCGCCCGGCGCGGTGGCCGGGCGCAGCCGCGGCGCAGACCGTACCGCGGATCGGCGTGGTGGAGTTGCGATCCTCGCCCGGCGCGGTGGCCGGGCGCAGCTCGACCGCAGACACGTCGTCGGCGCCGTTGGGCATGTTGCGATCCTCGCCCGGCGCGGTGGCCGGGCGCAGCGAGTTGAAGTCGTCGGCGTGGCCGGCGACGACGGGCAGTTGCGATCCTCGCCCGGCGCGGTGGCCGGGCGCAGCGAGGCCGAGGCTGGCGACCGCCACGAGCGCGGTAAGTTGCGATCCTCGCCCGGCGCGGTGGCCGGGCGCAGCCTGGTCGACCGACGGGGAGTCGCGCACCGCGCGGGCAGTTGCGATCCTCGCCCGGCGCGGTGGCCGGGCGCAGCTAGGTCGTTTGCTATATCAACATACTTAGGCACATCTAGTTGCGATCCTCGCCCGGCGCGGTGGCCGGGCGCAGCCCGGGATCTCGGCGGGCTGGTCGGCCAACGCCAGTGGGTTGCGATCCTCGCCCGGCGCGGTGGCCGGGCGCAGCACCCGAGAGGACCGACCCATGCCGGTAGAGATCGCGTTGCGATCCTCGCCCGGCGCGGTGGCCGGGCGCAGCCACCGGTCGCCGTACTTCGCCTGGTCTTCCTCGGCGTTGCGATCCTCGCCCGGCGCGGTGGCCGGGCGCAGCCACGCTGCCGGTCAGGTCCTGCGGCTGTACACGTCGTTGCGATCCTCGCCCGGCGCGGTGGCCGGGCGCAGCACCGCGACTGGCCGCGCGGGATCGTCCTCACGGGCCGGTTGCGATCCTCGCCCGGCGCGGTGGCCGGGCGCAGCGCGGGCACCGACCAGCCACCAGCACCCCCGGACGCGTTGCGATCCTCGCCCGGCGCGGTGGCCGGGCGCAGCGCGCCGCCCAGTCCTCTACCTGGGAGCCGACAATGACCGTTGCGATCCTCGCCCGGCGCGGTGGCCGGGCGCAGCGATGGTGACGTCGCGCTGGTGGGTAGAGCCGCCGCCGTTGCGATCCTCGCCCGGCGCGGTGGCCGGGCGCAGCTGCGCGCCGGGCACCGACAGCCGGGCCAGAACCTGGGTGTTGCGATCCTCGCCCGGCGCGGTGGCCGGGCGCAGCAAGGCCAAGGCGAGGCCGGGCGACCTCGTGTTCTGGTTGCGATCCTCGCCCGGCGCGGTGGCCGGGCGCAGCGTCGGACTTCCCGTCGCTTGGGCCACGGAGTGGCCGGTGTTGCGATCCTCGCCCGGCGCGGTGGCCGGGCGCAGCCTGGGCGTGGACGGGCACGATCCCCCGAAAGCCGGGGTTGCGATCCTCGCCCGGCGCGGTGGCCGGGCGCAGCACGGCTTTTCGCCCAGGAACCGAAGCTGGAGGTCGTGTTGCGATCCTCGCCCGGCGCGGTGGCCGGGCGCAGCGGCGCGGCCCGGGGGTCAACCGCACCACCCGAACCAACCGTTGCGATCCTCGCCCGGCGCGGTGGCCGGGCGCAGCAGTTCCCGAACTGGGGATATGCATCCTAATCGTTCGACGCCGCTCCTCCAGCAGGCACCTTTCGTTACTATTGACAGGTTTTGCCAGCTCGGAACCTCCCAGGGATTCCATGTTCACTACAGGTTCCTAGATCACGAAAGGCCGGCCTGCCACCCCATCCGAAGGGGACGAGTCTGCTCCATTGCCCGCGGGGCAGAGTCTTGCCTTCTACTCCGACCCGAGGGTAGGCCGCGTACCAATGAATCACCTCAAGTCGGCCGGCCTACGAGTTGGTCAGGCTCTCGTGGGGGCCATTCCGGCGAGCCTCTGCTGGTAGCGGGCGAGGAGGGCCCGGGCGTCTTGCGGTTTGTCGAGCGCAGTGAGTGTGTCGGCGGCTAGATGGTGGAGGTGTTCGTTGTAGGGGTCGACACGGAGAGCGTCTTGGAGCCGGTGTAGTCGCATTGTCAGGTCGGGTGTGTGGTCGGCGAGGGCGATGTGGGCGTCGATGACGTGTCGGCGGGTCTTCTCGCGGATGGGGTCGAGCCATGGCCAGGTGTGGTGGGCGGCGATGTCGCCGGTGTAGCGGTCGATGACCGTTTGGCAGGCGCGGGTGGGGTCGGTGAGCGCGGTGGCGGCGTGGTCGATGGCGGCGTCCAGCCGCCAGAGGTCGACGTCGATGTGCTGCTGGTTGAGGTGGTATCGGTCGTTGGTGTGTTCGATGGGGTTCGGGTGGCCGGTGGCGGTGATGTCTTTGCGGAGGTCGCTGAGGGTGGTGTAGAGGCGGCGGGTGACGGTGTGAGGGACCAGGCCCGGCCAGATCGCGGTGGCGAGTTCGCGGGTGGTGCGGCCGTCGGGGTGGATGGCGAGGGCGACGAGGATCTGCAGGGCGGCGCTGCGGCGGATGGGCACTGGTGTCCCGTCTGTTCGCAGGGTGGGGTTGCCGAGGACTTGCAGGGTGAGGGGTTTCGGCGGGGGCGGTGCGGGTGGCGGGGCGGGTGTGGGTGGTCGTTGTCGGGGCACGGCTGTCGCGGGCGGTGTGGCCGGGGTGGGGGCGAGGACGGTGAGCAGGTCGCGGGCGGCGGTGTCGGTGAGGACGCACAGTCGGGTCGGGTCGCTGCTGGTGTCGGGCTGGGTGCGTCCGTCGGCTTCGATGTGCCAGGTGTGGCCGTGGGTCCAGGCACCGATGAGCACGCCGACGGTGTTGGTCAGGGCGGTGGCGAGCCGGGCGGCGGTGGCGGGGTCGGTGGATGTGTGGGTGAGCAGCGTCGGCGGTGTGCTGGACGAGTTGCTCAGGTGCGTAAGGGTGGTGATGGCCTCTTCGAGGGTGTCGGTGACCGTCAGGCCTGGCAGGTGGTGCAGGGCCGGAGTGTGGGGGCCGAGGAGCCTGTGGAGGTCATCTCTGGTGGCAACGACGACGGTGGCGGGGTGGCCGGTGGGGCGGAGGGCTTGGAGCAGGGTGGTGAGGAGGATGCCGCGTGCGGCGTCGGCGGCTCCGAGGCCGGTCAGGCCGATGCCTCCGGTGGGGAACACCAGCGTGGTCGTGGGTGGTGTGGTGGGTGGTGTGGCGGCTTGGACGGCGGTGACGGTGGGCGGTAGTGGGGTCAGGTCGCTGTCGTCGCGGGGTTGTCCGGGGGGTTGGGGTTGGTAGGCGCGGCGGCGGCGTAGCCAGACCAGGGCGCTGGCGGCGGCGATCTGTTGGGCGGTGTCGGCGGGTAGCCATCCGCCGGGGATGTCCACACCTGGTACGGCTGTCTGCTGGTGGTTGGTGGTGGTCGGGGTGGGGGTAGGGGTGGGTGCGTCGATGGTCGCGGTGGAGGTGGTGGTGGGTGTCCAGAGGGCGGCGGCGCCGGCCATGCCGGTCGCGGTGGCCTGCATGGGGGTGGGCAGCGGCACCCGCCGCAGCCGCTGGACCGTCTTGATCAGTCGTGTCGCGGTGGCGCGGAGGGTGATGCTGGCGAGGAGGGCCCAGAGTGTCCAGGCGAGCAGGGCCAGGCCGGCGATCAGGGTGTTCTCGGTCAGCGGGTCGCTGATCCACCGGTAGAGCTGTTCCTGGGTGGGGCGGGTGGGCAGGGGCCATCCAATGGTGTGGGCGAGCACGATCGGTGGGCCGGCCAGGACGGTGGTGAGTGCCGCCGCGGTGGCGACCTGGCGGGGCCACCTCACCGTGCCCGCCCTCTCCTGCCGGGCCGCCCGAGCGAGCGGGATCGGCTTGTGGCGGTGGGGTGGGTACCGGTCATGGGTGGGCTGCCGGGGTGCGGACGAGGCGGGTCCACAGCCGGTACACCCACCACATGGCCACGGCGGTGGCGTAGATGCCGGCGAGGACGCCGAGCATGCGGTACGACGTGATGGCGGCGGTGATGACGGCCAGCGGCGCGCCGATGACCAGCCGCAGCAGCCAGGGGCGGATCAGGGCCATGACCGCGCCGATGCCGATCAGCAGGCCGCCGACGCGGCCGGCGACTTCGATGAAGAGCACCATGTCGGGCCACCGGTCGGCGGTCATGGAGTACTGGACGAGGCCCATCCCGATCGCGGCGGCGAGGACGGAGCCGGTCGGGAACGACAGCAGGGCCGACCATCCGCCGGGTGGGGTGCGCCATTGGAGGGCGGCCATGACCGCGGCGACGAGGGCGAGGCCGACGATCGGGGTGACGGGCAGCAGCGCCCACCGCAGGAACGGACCGACCGGCATGCCGAGGTATTGGGCGGCGACCACGGCGTAGAGGCTGGCCAGGCCCATGCCCAGCGAGACCGCCGACAGGATGCCGAGGCTGACCGTTCCCGCGGGTGACCGGTTGGCGTGTTCTGGACTGTGGGCGGCGGCCAGTGCGCCGAGGAGCGTGCCGGCGGACAGGCAGGCGATGACCGCGAACACCGACGCCATCGCCAGCTGTCCCCAGGACGGTTCCGCCCATTCGTTCGGGTAGACCCCGCGCCAGTCGATGGTGAGCAGCATCTGGCTGATCATCGCCAGTGACGCGAACCCGGCCACCGCGACGGGCAGCACCCGCCGTGCCGGCGGCACCTGCGGCTCCGGTCCACTCGCGCCGCCTGCGGTGGCGGCGTTGGTGTTGGCGTCGGCCGCCCCACGGGCCGCGGTGAGCATCGGATCCTCGACGGTCTGCGGGGTGAGGCCGGTGCGCTCGGCGATGACGGCGGCGGTCGCGGGTAGGCGTGCGGTGCCGCCGGCCAGGTAGATCCCGGCCAGGTCCGTCGGGGTGAGCTCGGCGGCGGTGATCGCGTCGACGGTGAGCTGCCCGAGCCGCTGCAGGATCGGCCGCGCCGTCTGCTCCAGCATCACGCTGGTCGCGACCACCGCCGTTCCGGCGGGTTGGGGAACGGTGATGGCGGCGTGCTGGGCGAGGGCTTCCTTCGCGGTCCGCACGCTCGCCGCCCACGCCCACCCGCCGCCGTCGCCCTGACCGGCCAGGGCTGCGGCGAGGGCGTGGTCGATGGCGTCGCCACCGGCCGCGGGGTCGGCCAGGGTGGCGAGGACCTCGAACCCGGCGGGGCCGCGACGCAGGACCGTGACCTCCGCCCCGCCACCGACATCGACGACCACCAGGTACGCGCCGACCGGCATCTGGGTGCCGGTGGCCAGCAGGTGTTCGGCTACCGCGACCGGCGCCTCGACCAGGCGGGGCTGTCCCAGGCCGGCGCGGTGCGCCGCGTGCCGCATCCACGTACGCCGCCTCGGCCCCCACCCGGCCGGCACCACGAGCCGTACGTCGTCGATCGGCCCGCCGACCAGCTGCCCGGCGTGCTCGGCGATGCGCCGCAAGGTGGCCGCCACCAGGTCGGTCGCCTCGACGTGCCGGCCGTCCAGGTCGATGCTCTGTTCGGCGAGGCGTTGCGGGGCCGGGACGAACCGGTGTGGCTGGTGCGCGGCGGCCTGCCACGCCTGCTGCCCGGTCCACACGCTGGTGTCCTCGGCGACCCACACAGCGCTGGGCATCGCTGGCACGCCGTCGACAGTCACCGGGGTCCACCGGCCGTCAGGCCACGCCAGCACCGCCACCGTGTTGGCGGAGCCGTAGTCGATCGCTAGCCGTGCCTGCACCGACATGCGACTCAGTCAAACATGAAGAAGATCCTCACGTCACCCGTGAAAAGCACTTTCACGCGCCCGGCACGGGCGTACCGACGTCGATGGGCGGGCGGCCCTCGACGATCAGGACCCCTGGCGTCGTTCCTGTCGGTTGCCGTTGCGGCACCAGCCTTACGTGGCGATGCCAGGGCGAAGCAGCCGACAGCACGACGGCGGAAGAGGCTCTGTCCGCGTTCGGCCCGCCTTCCCGTGCACGCGCACTCGGCAGAGGCCACGGGCGCGCCGGGGTTCGTGACCTGCGTCTGTGAGGTTGTGTAAGGCGCTGTGAGCTTGTGTGATCCGACGGAACCGTCCCAGCCGGATTGTCCGGGCCTAGCGTTGCCGCACATCCCATCGGGTCGGCAGGAAGGGACGTCATGGGAATCCGGACCATCGCTCGCATCGGCAGGACCCTGACCGCCGGTGTCGTCATCGGCGCTCCCGCGCTGCTGCTGTACGGCCTCGGCCGCCCCCATCTGCGGTGGCCGGACGGCGACGAGGTCCAGGTGTGGCTCGGGCAGCCGTTGACCCCGGGATTCCTCACCGTCCTGGCGCTCGCCGCCGGGTGGGCGCTCTGGGCGCTGCTGGCCACCACCGTGCTCACCCACCTGCACCACCGGGCGGGTCACCGCCTGCGCCGGCTCGGCCAGCTGCGCCTCCCGGGACCATTGCAGGGCCTGACCGCGGCGCTGCTCGGTGCCACCGCCGTGACCGCTGGCGCCAGCGGCACCACTCCTGCCCTCGCCGTCACGGCCGCGGATCTCCCGGACAACCCCATCCCGCCAGCGGCCATCGCCGACAGCAGCCCCCGCACCACCGGGGCCTCGGCCGACCGAGACGACACCGGGACGACAGCGACGCAGCACACCGTCACGGTGCGCCGGGGCGACACCCTGTCCGGGATCGCCGCCCGCCGCCTCGACGACGCCGACCGGTGGCGGGACATCTACTCCCTCAACCGCGGCACCCGCTTCACCACCGGCAGCCTGACCGACCCCGACCTGATCCGGCCCGGCTGGAGACTGCGCCTGCCCGCCGACGCGAACACGCCCGCCCCGCCCATACCCTCCACACCTCCACCGGCCGCGCCCAACACCACCCCTGCCAGCACGCCATCCCCGCCACCGGACAAGGACACCAGCCCCCCGACCTCACCGGACACCACCCCCGACGCACCTGCCACGCCCGGGCCCGACAGGCCGGACTGCGACCAGCCCGGCGTGTCTCTCGACGACCGGGGCTGGATCGAGGCGACGCTCGCCGCCGCGCTGCTGACAGCCGCCGCTCTCGCGTGGACACGCCGGAGACACCACCACACCCCGCCTCGCAACGCGTCCCCGAACACCCAGGAGCACGGTCGGCAGCCGCCGCGCCTGCCTGCCGTCCTAGCCCTCATCCGCCGCGCGCTCGCCGAGTCCACGCCGTCTTACGCCCCTGCCGCCAACAGCGACTTCGGCAACGCCTCCCATGCGAGCGAGACAGCGACTGCCCTGGCGGCTGACCCAGCCGCGACCGCCGCAACCCACCTCGACCCCGATCCGATCCTGACCGCACCGGCCAACACCGGCACGATCGGCTTGCCGGCCGACGCAGGCCCGACCACAGTCGCGCTGACCGGCCGGACGACAGGGGCCTGGCCGGCGTCGGGCCTCGGACTTACTGGACCGGCCGCGCAGGCGGCGGCGCGCGGGCTCCTGGTGTCCACACTCGCCGGCGCTACACCGGAACAGCCCCAGCGCGGCCAGGTGATCGTGCCCTTCACCGTCCTGGCCAGCCTGCTGGGTGACAAAGCGGACCTCGTCGCGGACACGCCAGGCCTGATTGTCACCGACACCCTCGCCGACGCCCTCACCGTGGTGGAGGAGCAGATCCTGCACCGCACCCGGGTCTGCGTCGCGCACGAGGCCGACACCGTCACCGCGCTGCGCGGCGCCCACCCGTCAGCCGAAGCCCTGCCCTCGCTGCTGCTCATCGCCGACGCCACCGCGGCACACGAACACGCCCGAACCGCCGCGCTGCTCACCCAGGGGCAACGGCTCGACATCCACGGCGTCCTGCTCGGCCCCTGGGCCTACGGGGGCGCCATCACCGTCGCCGACAACGGGTTCACCGCGGCCGCCGACGACAACGGGCAGCAGAGCACCCGCCCGGCAGATGTCGGCCGATTGACGGTCCTGACCGCCGCCGACACCCTCGACCTGCTCGCGACGCTCGCCGCCGCACAACCCCACCCACACCAGCCCCTGACCGCGAACGGCGCAAGCGCGGACAGCGCCCGAGAGACACAGCCTCGTCCGACGGCGAGCGACCCTGCCGCAGCCGACGCTGGCGCAGTGCCCGACGTCGACGCCACGCCAATGTTCACCGCCACCCACCGCGTGACGATGGCCGCCGAGACTCCCCACCGCCCGAGCTCCCCATCAACCGCCGCCGACGAACAGCCAGGCAATGGCGGTGGGCGGGTGAGTGCGCAGGTTCTCGGCGGGGCACACATCCTGGGCAGAGACACCAGCCTGCCGCTGCGGGCGAAGGCCCTCGAACTGCTGGTCTACCTCACCGTCCTCGACGGCGAAGCGACCCAGGACGCCATCCTCGACGACCTGCTACCCGACGCGCCCGCGTCGAAGGCACCCCACCGGCTGCACACCTACGTGTCCGCGCTCCGCAAGACCCTCGCCCACACCGGCGGCCCCGACATCTACCTCATCCACACCACCCACCGATACGCCCTCAACCGGCACACCGTCGACACGGACCTGTGGCGGATGCGCGCCGCGCTGCGCGACGCCGACCGGGCCACCACCGACACCGCCCGGCTCGCCGCACTACGCCGCGCCGTCGACGCCTACAGCGGCAACCTCGCCGACGGCTTCGACTACGAGTGGATCGAAGCCCACCGCGAAGGCATCCGCCGCCAGGCACTCAACGCCCACCTCACCCTGGCCACCACCACACCAGACCCGAACGAAGCCCTCACCGTCATCCAGGCCGCCATCAGACACGACCCCTACGCCGAACCGCTGTACCAGCAAGCGATGCGAATCCACGCCGCACTGGGACACGCCGACGACATCCACGCCCTACGCCAGGACCTCACCCACCGCCTCGCCGACATCGACGCCCAACCGAGCGAGGACACCCTCACCCTCGCCGACCAACTCGTCGCCGACCCGCGACCCCACCGGCCCACCGGACACCCGCGTCTCCGCGCCAACGGACGCCACCCATGACGACTCCGCCTATCCCCTCACCCGGGCCGGCCCCTGCCGGCCAGCCCGCCGACGCCACCTCGACCGACGCCGCGGCACCCGCCACCAGCGACAGTGCCGCCCCCCGACGCACCCCGCCCTGCGGCCAATGCTCGACGCGGGGAACGGAGCATCGGGAAGAGCGCGCACGGTCGGCCACCGCCGTCCCGGTGACCCGCGACGACCTCGACGCCGACGTACTCAAAGCGGTCAGACACGCCGCCTGGACCCGGCAGGCGTTCTACGTTCTAGTCCTGGCCGTAGCCCTCGTCGGACAGGTCACCGGCGCCGCCCAGACCCTCGACATCCCGCTGATCATCGCGGTCCCCGCCGTCGCCACCCTGGAACTCGGCGGCGTGGTGGTCATGGCCGACGCCGACGTCAGACGCCGCCTCGGCGAACGCGCACTCGCCTCCCGCCTGCTCTCAGCGGCGATCGCCGCCGGCGCGGCGGCATTCAACTGGGCCGCCCACCCCGACCACCTCCTCGGCGGCTTCTACGCCGCCATGTCCGCCCTCGGATACCTCGTCTGGCTGATCCACGCCGGCAACCAACGCCGCGACCGACTACGCGCCACCGGCGACCTCCCACCCACACCACCCGCCTACGAGATGATCGGACACTGGCTCCGCCACCCCGCCATCACCCTCCGAGCCCGCACGATCGCCAAAGCAGACGGACTCGACCTCTACCAATCCCTACACGCGGCCCGCGCCGCAGCCACCCGAGAACGCCGCAACGCCGCGATCGCCACAGTGCTGCACCGCAGGATCCGCGCGACCGTGGACGCCACCACCGCCGACATCGCCGTGCGGGTGTATGACCTCGACGAGATCGCCGCCCGCCTCACGGCCACCGCCGACTACAACCGGCTCACCACACTCCTCGCCGCCGACCTCACCCCAGAACGGATCCTCGCCACCAACAACGCCAGCCACCGCCGTCACTGGCTCAGCCGAGAACGCCACGCCCCCGCATCGCGGGAACCTGAACCTCGCCCGTCTCCGCCGCCAGCGCCCAGCCGGTTCTCCACAGGCACACCACGTGGTGAGCGGCAAGCACCGGATCAAGAGCCGGAGCGCAACCCAGGTCCCGAATCGAACGGCGACCAGCCCTCGCCAGCCGAGAGCATCGGTGACATCCCCCCACACGCCGCGCTGGCGGGCGGAGAAGGCGGCGGGGAGGCTGCCGGCGACGCTGAGGACCCAGAGATTCCCAGGGGCACCGCGCAGGCAGTGGCCTACTGGCTACGCAGAGAGCCGAACATGGCTCCTGAACTGCTCGCCAAGAAAGTCGGCAGGTCTCTACGGTCGGTCTACCGATACCTACCAGCCGACTACCCCCGACGACCGGGAATCGCCAGGGCACAGGCACGACGACAACCCGATCCTGCCCGACGTTCGTCGCGGACCGAGTGACACCAACAGGCGCACCTGTCGGGGATGCCCAGGTAGGTGCCGCTGTCGCGCGTACGGTGGAATCAGCCGCCGGGGCAGCCGCGGCCGCCGCTGATCGGGATGCACTGGGTGATGGTCGGTGTTGTTGTCCCCTGGACGGCTGGGGTCCATCTGAACAAGGGCCCCGTGGCCATGCTTCCCACCATCGCGACAGCAACGTAGATCAGCACCACACCCACCGGTGACCAGGCGAAGTGGCGCCTCCAGTATCCGTCGCGGACCAGCCGCGCGAGCAGCGCCCCAGCTATCGGAAGCACCAGGTTGAGCACCAGGGCCGCCGTCAGGATGGTGTACGTGGTCGCGCCGAACGCGCGTGCCGCCGCAGGGGTTGGCACATAGGGCGAGGACACCCGTCGAACCAATCCAACGACGAACAGGAACGGCACGCCGTAGAACCAGGCGAGGAACAGCACGCCGGGTCCGACGCGCTTCATCGGGCACCCTGCCAGACCGCGCCGGCCACCGCCGCGACAACGACAGTGACCAGCACCGACAGGGTGCCGGCGAGGATCGGGGAGGGGATTCGGCGCCCGAGCAGACCGGTGACCACCGCAGTGGTGGACAGCAGGCCCACGAGGATCGGCGCGCCGAAGATCATCGCCAGGCCGAACTCCTCCTGCGGGGTCAGGCAGTCGAACACCTCCGCGCAGTCCCGCTTCGGTCTGGCCGGCACCCCTGACCATCCGACGAAGACCGCGGCGATCACGGTGGCGTACCAGCCACACGCGACGAGAAGGCTCAACCCGAACGACGCCCGGCGCGGCGCGGCCACATCATCCATGTCCAAGAAGCTGCCACGGCTGCGGGGCCTGGCCTATCCGCTTCCGTACTCATTACCGACCGGGTGCGGCCATCCACGTGAGCCCGGCGGCGTCCGCCGTCGCACCGCACGGCCTGACCCTGCCGCGATCCGCCGAGGTGGACACGTTGAGGGCCCCCGCGTCGCCAGGACGCAGAAGGCCGCGACGAGGTGCTCAGCCGCCTTGCCCATACGGCCGGCGTCCGCCGACCTGAGGGCGGGATCGCCGTCCGCTTCGTCGTCCACGCGCCAAACGTAGCGGCCGTTTCCCGCCGTCACCCGGGCCGGCCTCCCGGGCGCTGCACACACGCCGAGCTCGCCGTACGGCGAGCCCGAGAGCAGCCCGGCGAGACAGGGGCTCTCCCGCGCCGCACGGGAGCCGACGGCTACGCCGTGTGCCACCCATCGGTGGTGCACAGTTCCTCGACGTCCCACCAGCCGCCGCGTTGCCCCGTGTTTAGCAACTGCCGCACCCTGTCGAGATCAGCGTCCGGTGGTACATCGATCACGGCCAGCCCGAACATGCCGGAGCCCGTAACTCCGAGGGCCGTGAACTTGTCCAGTATCGCCTCTACCCCCGCGTCGACCGGACCGAGCGGACCGTCGGGCGCGAGCACGACCCGGATCGCGCAGTAGCCAGATGCCTCAAGCTTCTCCTGCGCCCACAGCAGGCCATCCCCATCTCGTTGGACGCTGAAGATGTCGCCCTTGGCGGCATTCAGCGCCGCCCACGGCGCACTTGGTAGCCGGACCCGGTCCGGCGCCAGCATCTCGGCACCCATGCCGAGGGCAGCAACTGCCCCACCAGACATCGAGAACCACACCTGCACCCATCCCGGCGGTGGTTCGGCCGCGGCACCGCCAAACGAAGACACCACCCGAGTCTGCCGCCACCGCCGTCAAAACCACAGCACGTAACGGAGATCCACTCGTGCGACTGCCGTCGATCCATTGCAGTGCGGATTTCCGCAACGACGGTGTCCGGGAGCAGCTCAAGGCCGGCCTGACCAGCCCCACCGAGGAGGGCTTCGACGCCAATGTCGAGTTTGTCGAGGAGCGGGCGCTGGTGGGGCTCAGCGAGGCGGCGATCGTGGCCGGCTATCCTCGCGCCTACCCGCGTCAGCACAGGCACCCGGTGGTGTTCGTCGTCGACGCCGTCACCGTCTCGATGCCGGAGCGTCCCCCTACTCGTCGTCAACCTGAACGACAGACACGAGACAGGGCCATTCAGGACGCTGCCACGGCAGGTCCAGGCGATCGAGAACAACCTGTCGCTTGGCAACATGGACTTCGTCGAGTTCGCGCGGGCGGCAGGCCCAGATGGCGTCTTTCGTGGCTTCTGACGCACCTGTCGATCAGCGGGCACCCGAACCGCGTTGATCATGGACCGCTTGGGTCATGCTGCGGCAATCCGGGCAGCGGCCGATAGGAGTGAACCGTGCCCTGGCTCTGGATCATCCTCGGTGGCGTAGCGCTGCTGCTTGTCGTTACGTCAGCAGTCGTCGTTGTGCGGCACCGCCGGTCGGACCGCGCATCGATGGCGCACGCCCCTGTCATGCGTGACGCGCGGCGCGCTATAGCCCAGATGCATAACCAGCGTCGGCGTTCCCGCAAAAGCACGATCCGGGGCGAAGGCGGCGGCGGGGACGATGCACGACACCGCGTATGGCTCGGACACCTCCGCCGGAGCGTAGTCGCATCGACTACGCCCGGGAACCGGCGCACCATCTGCCGTGATCCGCGATCGTGGCCAGGCCAGACGGTGACGGGCCGTAGCTCGGGAGCGACTGCGACGTGCGACAGACGACCACACGCGAGAGAACCCGTCTCCTGCTCAGGTCCGGGAGGAGTTGGGTTGAGCGGATTCCGCTCAGCCAATCTCCCAGCACCGTCGATCTAATCGGCCGAGCCGGGTTCGCCCTTTTCGATAGCGCTGTCCTGCGTCGTCGGGATGCCGTCGGCGCGGCCCAGGTCGTCGAAGGGCGGGTCGACCTCGATGAACCCGAAGAGTCGTTCGATGACCTGGAGGGCTTGGGTGGAGTAGCGGTCGGCGAATCCCCGGCAGATGGCGGGCTTGACGTCCCGGTTCCGGTAGTGGGGAAGGGTGTCGTGGCATACGACGAACGACTCGTTTCGCCGCGCCTCGGCCACCAGATCGCGGAGGCGGCCCTCGGAGAGACGCATCAGGTTGCCGGGCTTGAAGATGCAGGTGTCGCACTCGCGGGCGAGCCGTCGGGTCTTGCGTAGCTCCGGGTCGCCGACGCTGAGTCGGGGTGACCGGTCGGTGCCCGGTTCGTCGGCGGGTTCGAGCATGTTGTCCATAGTCAACTCCTTGTCGCTGCGGCGCGGGGCCCGCATCGGTGGATGCGGGCCCC